>NZ_JACSMK010000033.1:0-204 GCF_018618595.1 Exiguobacterium sp. s133 | reverse complement strand
AACGCTTGAATTTGGACATAGAAAAAAGCTCCTTTCAAAAGTAAACAGTTTTTCTTATTTCAACTGTCTACTTTTTGGGGAGCATATCATTCAGAGGCAGGCAAGACCCTGCTCGTTGTCCGTTAGGACGAAGGAGCAACGGCTTGCGCCTCGCCCGAGGAAAGCAACGAAAAAAGACGCTTGATCTCCCGATGGCACTTTGTC
>NZ_JACSMK010000032.1:0-244 GCF_018618595.1 Exiguobacterium sp. s133 | reverse complement strand
GTGCCAAGGCATCCACCGTACGCCCTTCATACCTTGATCTAGCATTTTGGTATTCTAAGAACACACGTCTAATGACATGGTTATAAAAATTTGATGTCTTGTTGATGTCTTCAGTTTTCAAGGTGCGAGTGTCTCTATCGAGACTGAGAGACGAGCTCTCAAAACTGAACGATGGGCATGTCCCTTACGGGACGTTTTCCTTAGAAAGGAGGTGATCCAGCCGCACCTTCCGATACGGCTACCT
>NZ_JACSMK010000031.1:0-256 GCF_018618595.1 Exiguobacterium sp. s133 | reverse complement strand
AATCACTTGACGAAGGTCAAGAGGTTTCTTTCGAAGTTGAAGAAGGCCAACGCGGACCGCAAGCAACTAACGTTACTAAACTTTAATTTCCTTAGAGGATTTGCTGATGCAAATCCTCTTTTTTTATTTTTTTTGAAATTACCCTTTCTTTCTTCCGATGAGCATGGTATATTATTAAGTAATTATTGTTGTTCGGTGGAGATACAAAGTTTACGCTTTAACTCGATGAAATTGATCACGGTAGTAATAATCAGTG
>NZ_JACSMK010000004.1:0-292535 GCF_018618595.1 Exiguobacterium sp. s133 | reverse complement strand
AACGCTTGAATTTGGACATAGAAAAAAGCTCCTTTCAAAAGTAAACAGTTTTTCTTATTTCAACTGTCTACTTTTTGGGGAGCATATCAAAGTGCGTTAAAAACGCACTTTTTCCCGTAGGAGTCAACGAAACGTGACGCTCTTTAGGAAATACCGTGAAGGAAATCCAGACATGCAGACGGTTTAGAGCGCAATCTGTCTTGAATCGCTTTAGAACCGCGAAAAGCGAATGGATCGCACCTAGATGTCGCATGTTCACTCTTCATAAGCGTTTGTATACATGCTGGAGCCGTGTTTCAATTAAGAAACACGGCTCCAGTTGATTCACTTATGCGTAAATTTCAATCAATGACTCTAATTTTTCAACAACTTCTTCTGCAGTAAACGATTCGATGTCGAAACGTTCAACCATCGAAAGAATGTTGCCATCTTGCATCAAAGCGAATGATGGTGATGAAGGTGGATACCCTTCAAAGTACTCGCGTGCCCGGTCCGTTGCTTCACGGTCTTGTCCCGCAAACACCGTTACGAAATGATCTGGCTTCACGCCTTCCATTCGATTGACGTAAGCAGCTGCCGGGCGAGCAATCCCACCTGCACATCCACATACTGAGTTGACAAGGACAAGTGTCAATCCTTCACGCTTCATCGCGTCATCGACGCTTTCAGCTGTCGTTAATTCTTCAAAACCAGCAGCTGCCGCTTCTTTACGTGCTGTCTGGACGACGTCTTCAAAATACATTTGGAAATCCATCGGTCTAATTCCTCCCTTATTCGTTCTCTTCCTTATTGTACGAGTTTAGATGAAATCTGTCCAAGTCTGCCGCTTAATTCTTGCGCCAAATATGGTTTCGCATGTAGTAGATCACGGAAGGCGACGTAACGGTCAATTTTTTCTTCCGACGGCTGACGGTCATTTTTATACGCACGAATCAAGACATTTTTTGGTGTATGCTCTAAATCAATGAATTCAAGCAATTGTGTCTCGTAACCGACGAGCGTCAAGATTTCGGCACGGATCGAATCCGTCGCAAGCGAAGCGAACTTCTCTTGAATCAGCCCGTGTTGCAACATGACGTCGAGTGGTGAACAGTCGAGTTGACGATTGAGTTCTTTTTGACAACACGGGACACTTAAGATGACAGACGCATTCCAATCAACGGCGCGGGCAAGTGCAACATCCGTTGCGACGTCACAGGCATGAAGCGTCACCATTAAGTCAACCTCTGTATCTTCGTTATAATCATGGACGTCCCCGACACGAAACTCGAGATTCGTATAGTCGAGATCGCGCGCAATCGCTGTACATTCTTCGATGACTTCTTTTTTGAGATCAAGTCCGGTCACTTTCAAGTCGAAGCCTTTGACGACACTTAAATAATGATACAAGGCAAACGTCAAGTACGATTTTCCACAACCGAAATCAAGAATCCGTAACGTTCGGTCTGTCGGTAACGCGGAAATACTATCTTCGACGAACTCCAGGAACCGATTGATTTGTTTAAATTTATCGTACTTTTGCCGTTTGACTTGTCCGTCTTCCGTCATGACACCGAGTCGGACTAAAAACGGAACGACGACACCATCTTCAAGGAGATGACTTTTTTTACGGTTATGCGACAGTTCTGCTTGCAGGGGTGATTGTTGCGTTGTTTTTAACGATACTTTCATTTTTTTGGATAACTGGAACTGTACTTCTTCCGTCTCGAAACGGAATAAAAATTGACGGAATTCCTCCATCAATCCGTCGAGTCGTTCTAAAAATTCATCAACCGACAAATTTTCGTGTTTAATTATCCGTTCATATTGAAACTCTAACTGGATTGCATACGTATCTTTCAATAGAATCGGTTTTAGTTTGATTCTTCGAAGATCATTCGACTTTTGGCGCGGACCACTAATCGTTGCATGCACGAGAGCAGCAGCCTCGAGCTTTTGAGTGAGTAATTCTTTTACTTGGTGTAATTCCACTGTAGTCCCGTCCTTTTCTGATTGTTCTTTCGAAACTGTAGCAAATTCCACCCTATTCGACAAGTAAGGTAGCTTCATCATTAAAGGAGGAACGAACGATGTTCAAAAAACTTTTATCACAAATCGGAATCGGTGCCGCCACAGTCGATACACGACTCGACAGCGAACGCTGTGAGCCAGGCGGACAGATTCACGGAACCGTCCATATTAAAGGCGGCAATGTCGACCAAGAAATCGATCGGATTTATTTAGCGTTTAATACACAATATAAAGAAGAAGTCAGGGACAGCACGACATTTACGACGTTCACACTCGATCGTTTTTCGCTAAACGAAGCCGCCTTTACGATTGAAGCAGGTGTCGAACGCGAAATTCCGTTTACGCTTCAAGTACCATTCAATACGCCGCTCTCGGTCAGTCAATCGAAGTCATGGATTGAAACGGGTCTCGATATCGCCCAGGCGGTCGATCCGTCAGACCGGGACGCCATCATCGTCCAAGCCAATGACCTCCAATCCGTTATCTTAGAAGCGATGGAAGAACTTGGCTTCCGACTCAAGAAAGCGGACACGGAAAAACTTCCCGGGCGTTACCGGAAGGATTTACCGATCGCCCAGGAACTCGAGTATTCGGCACGCAATACGTACTTCGCCCATAAACTCGATGAAGTCGAACTCATCATGCTCCAAGACCGTACCGGCATCGACATCGTCTTGCAAATCGACCGTCGTGCCCACGACTTAGGTTCGCTCTTCAGTGAGATGGCGGGTGCGGATGAGACGATGACGAAGCTATCCTTATCGAACCACGATTTGATGGACCGAAACGCCGTCAAACAACAATTAAACGATTTGATTGAACGGTACAGCTGATTTCCTTACCAGAATTTTCATCATGCCTGTAATCCACCAACAAAAAAACCTGAGCGATTGCCATGACTTTCTTTACGAAAGCTGAAAATTGCTCAGGTTTTGTGCAGTCTGCCGTCTGATCGCGCTGATCAACAGCGGCTAAAGCTGTACTTATCGTTTCGTTACTTTTGGTTGACGCGTAACTTGTGTAAAGAGACGTTCAAACGTTTCTTCCGTCCAGCCCATTTCCCAAAACATCAATTCGTAATAACAGCTTCTGACGAAATGGTGTTTCATCCGTTCCCGTTCTGCTTCAGTCGCTTGCGCCGCCAAAGCATCCAGCCGGTCGACCTGTTCAAAGACGACCCGTTCGAACCATTCCGAGCTATATGTTGCAATCCACTGTTGATAAATCGGTGACGCCGGTGACTTCGTCAACAGTTGTTGTCCGACTTCATAATAAAGCCAGTAACACGGTAAAATCGCTGCAATCGTTTCCCCGAGTGTCCCCTCACTCGCATGATGCATATGTGAGACATAGGCATACGCAGTCGGTGCCGGTTCGAACGCTGCTAAATCCGCTTCCGTAATAGCGAGCGGTTCAAAAAACGATTGATGGAGTGATAGCTCAGCCGCATAGGTCGATGTCGCATGTTCCGCGAGTTCCGCGATCGTCGCAAAATCCGTTGCCTTTGAGGCGGCCCGGGCTTGAATTTTTGCGAAATGTTTTAAGTAATACGCATCCTGCATGACATAATGTCGAAATTTTTCGAGCGGTAACGTCCCGTCACCAATGCCTGTGACGAATGGATGGGAAAAACTGCTGTCCCAATATGTTTTTGCGGCTTGCCGAATTTCTTGACTGAATTTCAACCTAATTCCCCCTTTTGTTGAATCAAAAAACGCCACACCCTACGAACAGGGCATGACGTGAAGAGACAACAAGAGAGATATTCACGCCACTTCCCTCCGTAAGTCCAAACTTAATCAGGTTCAAAGGGTCCGAACGTCTTCGTCGTCTCAGTCGGCCTACCGACTCCCCTAGTGGTCATTATTTAATTCCTCTTCACTATATCATTTTTTCAGTCACATGATCAGGATTTTAAATGAAATGTAGTATAGGATTAGGGACACGAGGTGGGCGGTTCATTCCGCCTCAAGACCGATTCCGTTCTGGAAGACGTCACTTACAATGAAATTAGCACCTGATACTACCTACTATACTCGGAGGATTTATACTATGAATAAAGCAACAAAAATCATGACCACGACGCTTTTAGCGACAAGTTTACTTCTACCGACTGCTGCTTCAGCAGAGCAAGTCGTCGATAAAACAATCATCACGCTTGGTGAATCGCTCGGGGCAAAGGATAAAGCCTGGGTACTCGCCCGATTGAATGCGCCGGAAGGCATTACGCCCGTCATCGCCACGGCAGCGGATGAAGAAAAATATTTAGGGAAAAACGTTCCCCAATCGCAACTCGGCGGCAATATGTACTCTTCCGCAAAAATCGAACTCGCTGAAAAAGGCGACGGTTTATCTGTCGCGACCGAAAACATTACCTGGGTAACAAAAGACATGTACTTGAACGCGCTCGTCACTGCAGGCGTAACGGACGCCGACATCACAATCACTTCCCCTTATAAAGTCACCGGGACCTCTGCTTTGACGGGGATCATGAAAGCATACGATCAAACGTCGGCTGAGACCGGCATTAAATTGACGGATGAACGAAAAGATTTAGCCCAACAAGAGTTATCGGTCACTTCCGATGTCGGAAAAACGGTCGGGACGGACAAAGTCGCCGAACTGATGAATGAAATCAAAGCAGAGATCGCCAAACAAAAGCCGGAAACCAAAGTCGATATCGAGAATGTCATCATCCAAGTCATTCAAAATAACAACATCCAGTTGTCGGACGCCCAAATGGAGCGGTTGACGTCATTGTTCAGTCAAATGGAGAAAGCTGACTTGAACTGGGGACAAATCGAGACCGGATTAAAGGGTGCCGGGCAAGATATCCACGCGTTCGCGACCTCCGAAGAAACGAAAGGATTTTTTGCAAAACTGTTTGACGGCTTAAGTAAGTTCTTTAACTCGATTTCCGGACTGTTCAAGTAACTGAAAACGATTTCATTTTCAGTTCAAAACATGGTAAACTAACTTTATCGAAACGAAAAGGTGGTGTAAAAGATGGGTTTTGCTGCGTGTAAGCAATGGTTGATGGAACAACTTTATCTGTTGCGCGCGATTTTTCATGAAATGGCGTTCTAAAGGACGAGTCTGCCCTTTTCTTAGGAACATCCATCTGAAAAATAAAGCAAAGCGCACCTTTTACGGTAAACGGAGAGCGCTATTTGCGTTCTCCGTTTTTTGATGCGCATGAAAGGAAGTTACTGATCATGATTTGCGACATCCAACACCTGACAAAACAATTTGGGGGAGCATCCGTCTTAACCGATGTCTCGCTCTATCTTAAACAAGCTGACCGCATCGGATTGATCGGTCGAAACGGAACCGGAAAAACCACGTTACTGCGTTTAATCGCGCAACTCGAAACAGCGGACAGCGGAACCCTTTATCTCAAAAAAGGACTTTCCATCGGTTATTTGGCTCAAATTCCACAGTTCGCAGAAGAATTGACGGGCCTTGATGTTCTCTGGACCGCATTTGCCCAAATCGTCGCCTTACGGACGACGATGCATCAGCTTGAACAACAAATGGCAAGTGCTGACCACCTGGACGATGTGCTAAATGAGTATACGCGTGTGACCGAACAATTCGAACAACAGGACGGTTACCTGCTCGACTCGAAAATCCAGCGCATGATTAACGGACTCCACCTCGATGCCTTGCTGACACGTCCCTTTTCTCAATTAAGTGGTGGCGAACAAACGAAAATCTGCCTCGGCCGGATGCTGCTGGTGGAACCAGACTTGTTGATTCTCGACGAACCGACGAATCACCTCGATCTCGCAGCAATCGAATGGCTCGAACAATTTTTAAACAGTTATCCGGGCGCTGTCATCATCGTCTCGCATGATCGCGTGTTTCTTGACGCAAGTGTCAACTTGATCGCTGAACTTGAAGATGGTGAACTGACAATCTACCCAGGAAATTATTCGGCGTACACGGTCGCGAAAGAACGCCTGCTCCTCGAACAATTCCACGCCTACACGGAACAACAAAAGAAAATCAAACAGATGAAGGATGCGATTCGGCGCTTGCGCCAGTGGGCAAATGAATCCTCTCCGCCAAGCGAAAAACTGTTCCGAAAAGCAAAAGCCATGGAACGGGCACTCGAACGGATTGAGCGACTCAAACGGCCACTCCTGGAAAAAGCGGTGCCTGACATCCGCTTTTCGTCGCAAGGGCAACTCAGTCAAATCGTTTACCGTCTTGAGGATGTCACGCTTTCCGTCGCCGGCCGGAAGTTGTTCGCGTCGCTCGATTTCGAAGCCGCGGCACGTGACCGGATTGGAATCGTCGGTGCGAACGGAAGTGGGAAAACGACGTTATTACGTGTCTTACTTGGACAACTCCAGCCGACGAACGGACGTGTCACGCGTGGTCCGTCAAATCAGGTCGGATTTTTATCGCAACACGTCGATATGCCGGGTGAAGAGCGACTGATCGATTACTTCCGCTCACACGTTTCGGCGGACGAAGGAACAGCTCGCTCCCTGTTGGCCCGTTTCCTCTTTTTCGGTCCACGTGTCTTCTTACCGATTACTGCGTTAAGCGGCGGGGAAAAGATGCGCTTGATGCTCGCGATTCTTGTCCATTCGCCGCTTAATGTCCTGATTCTTGACGAACCGACGAATCACCTCGACATTGAATCCCGCGAGGCGCTTGAAGAAGCACTCGAGCACTTTGACGGAACGCTGATTGCCGTATCGCACGACCGTTATTTCTTGAACCGACTCTTCTCGAAAACCTATTGGCTAGATGACACGACAGAAATCTTTCACGGTTCTTACCAATATGCTGCCGAAAAACGACATGCCCGGTCAATCGTCGAATCAGCGGCACCCACGCCCCGCGCTACCCGGACGCCGGTAGCCGGGAAACATCCGGCTTTAAATGCAGGCGAACTCGAACAGCAGATTCAACAGCTAGAGGATGAGGTGGCTTTACTCGATACATCACTCGCGGCGACACATGATTATGAAGTCCTCACGACATTATTCTCAGAACGAGAACAGCTCGTTAGTCAAATTGATGACTTCTATGAAAAATTGTTGGCAGTCGATCACTAATCAAAAAACGCATCATTTCACCACCGCTGCTTCATTAAGTGCGGTGGTTTTTTAAATTAAAAATGCTTTGATGACGATCTGTTTTTCTGAACCCGAAAAAATATATTTTAAATATTTTAAAAGAAAGTTTCGAAAAAAAGCTTGCAAGTTGTCTGAAAATTCGTATAATTCAACTTATAGCTATTATCAGTTTTTAGCAAAAACACTTTGGGAGGAACTATCACATGGATGCATTTCAACAAGCTGTACAATCGGGCGTCGATTTCGCCAACAACATCTTATGGTCTTATATCTTAATCGCCGCTTTAATCGGAGTCGGCATCTACTTCACCATTAAAACGAAGTTCATCCAATTCCGTTACTTGAAAGAGATGTTCCGTGTCACACTCGATAAAAATGAAAAGACAACAGATGATGAAGGTCAGAGTATTACATCCCTTCAATCATTCTTCATCGGTGCCGCGACTCGAATCGGTACAGGGAATTTGGCCGGTGTTACGATCGCTGTTACACTTGGTGGACCCGGAGCGGTCTTCTGGATGTGGATGGTCGCCCTCCTTGGTGGAGCAACAGCCCTTATTGAAAGTACGCTTGCTCAAGTGTATAAAGTACGTGATACAGGCAATAACGCTTACCGCGGTGGTCCTGCTTACTACATCGCAAAAGGATTGAACAACCGCGTCCTCGGAATCATTTTTGCAATCTTAATCGCCGTCACATTTGGTCTTATTTTTAACTCGGTTCAATCGAACACGATTGCCGCTGCTTTTGACAACGCCTTTGGAATCGACAAAATGATCGTCGGTGGGATCTTAGTCGTTCTTACAGGTCTCGTCATCTTCGGTGGTGTCCACCGTGTCGCGAAAGTTTCAGCAATCGTTGTACCAATCATGGCGTCACTCTACTTGATTGCTGCCATCTTTGTTGTCATCACGAACATCACTGAACTTCCAGGGGTTTTCGCAATGATCTTTAAGAGTGCATTCGGTATCGACCAGGCTGTTGGTGGATCTGTCGGTGCTGCAATCTCGCTCGGTGTTAAACGTGGTCTCTTCTCGAACGAAGCCGGTATGGGTTCTGCTCCGAACGCTGCTGCTGCCGCTGAAGTTTCTCACCCAGCAAAACAAGGATTCTTACAAACACTTGGTGTTTTCCTTGATACGTTGATCGTCTGTACAGCAACAGCGACAATCATCTTACTCAGTGACAGCTACGCTGCCGGTAATGGTGAAGGTATCGCCATGTTACAAAATGCGCTTTCTGAGCAACTCGGTGCCGTCGCACCAGCCTTTATCGCAATCAGTGTCTTCTTGTTCGCTTTCAGTTCAATTGTCGGTAGCTACTACTACGGTGAAACGAACATTGAATTCATCAAGAAAAGTAAATCAACTGTCTTTGGCTTCCGAATTGCTACGATGGCATTCGTCTTCATCGGATCGCTCCTCAGCCTCGGAATGGTTTGGAGTTTCGCCGACCTCTTCATGGCCGGTATGACATTAATCAACTTAACAGCCATCTCGCTCTTAGGTGGAGTCGCAATCAAAGTCATCAATGACTACCAAAACCAACGTAAGCAAGGTCTTGATCCTGTCTTCTCTGCTAAAGCATTAGGTATCGAAAATACCGAATGTTGGGACGATGAAGAAGAAGCGCGTCCAGCTGCTGGTGAAGCACCACCTGTCGCACGACGGTAAACATTTCTTTTCTACTAAAAACCTTGGAGGCGCGTGTAATCGCCTCCAAGGTTTTTTTGCTGCGCTAGGATTATCTTGGTCGTGAGTTGGGAAAATAGGAACAGAGAGTCACTAAGGAGGAATTGAATGTGTCGAAGGCCATGTTAATTATTAATCCCTCATCCGGGAAAGAATTAGGTAAAAAATACGCAGAATTTGCAGAAGGTACACTCGCTCAGCGCTTTGCAACGGTCGATGTCCGGTTCACTGAAAAAGAACTCGACGCAACAGAATTTGCACGTACTGCTTCGACTGAGCAGTATGACGCCGTCATCGCAATGGGCGGTGACGGAACGGTCAATGAAGTCATCACGGGAATCGCAGAACAAGACCACCGTCCGACGCTCGGCATCGTTCCACTCGGGACGGTCAACGATTTAGCACGTGCGCTCCATATTCCGACGGATGCCCGCGACGCGATCAACGTTCTCGAAGATGCTCCGATTCGTCCTTTTGACATCGGTAAGTATGGATCACACTATTTCATGAACGTGATTGCGATTGGGCTGATTGCCGATGCCGTCGAAGAAGTGAGTGTCGAACAGAAGACATCACTCGGTTCTATCGCATATTTCATTGAAGGATTAAAAGCCTTCAAGGATCATAGTCCCTACCCGCTCCAGTTAACAGCCAGAGAAAAATCTTTCGACGGCGAAACACCGTTACTTATCGTTTCGTTGACGAATTCCGTCGGCGGTTTCGAATCATTTGCGCAAGAGGCGCGTGTCGATGACGGATTACTTCATGTTTTTCTTGTAAAACAACTTGGTATTTTAGACGCCTTACAAGCGCTACCTAAACTATTGAAAGGTGATTTATCTGAAGCAGATCAAGTCGAGTACTTTACAACGAAGGAAGTCAAAATCGAATCTTCGGAAACACTTCCGATTAATGCTGATGGCGATACGGCAGGCAAACTTCCGATTACGGTCCAAGTTCTTGGTCAGCACTTAAACGTCATCGCTCCCACGTCCTAAGTACTATCCTTTATGAATATAAGCCCACCAAGCTGCATAGAATCGGTGGGCTTTTTAGCATGGACAAAATAAACCAAAAATGACCATTACAATATATGTTATAGAGTGATAACTTTGAAACAAAACTGAAATATTTCCCCTTTATTTCCGATGCTATAATCATTCTATCAAGAAAACATTTTCTACCTTAACTACATAGAACCTTCACCTTACAATATTGAAAGACTTAGTTTTACTGACGTCCGTCGCCTTTTCCCAATTAGGAGGAACTCACATATGAAGCGTATGTTAACAACAATGACAATGACAGCACTAATGGTTTCAGGCTTCGCTACGACAGGCATCGAAAAAGTCGAAGCAGCAACTACATATAAAGTAAAAGTAATGGCTGACGGTCTCCGTGTTCGAACGGGTCCTTCGACTGCCTATAAAGCAGTCGGAACCGTCAATAAAGGAAAAACATACAAGTACCTCGGCGTATCCGGATCATGGACGAAAATTTCATACTCAGGTTCTTCCCGTTATGTCGCTTCCAAGTATGTCAAAAAGTATAAAGTCACAACAACGACGGCAACAAAAGCATCGAGTGGCTTTTCGCGACCGACAAGTGGTCCAATCACACAAGGATACGGTGCAGCGAGCGGCGTTTACGGTTATACGTTCCATAACGGAATCGATATCGGCGCTGCAACAGGAACGCCCGTCTATGCTTCTGCTGCCGGTAAAGTCATCACGTCCCGTAATTACGGTGCTTATGGCAATTACGTTATGATGACGCACACAATCAATGGACTTGCTTACACGACGGTCTACGCTCACTTGAACAGTCGCTCGGTATATGCCGGTCAAACGATTGCAAAAGGAGCAAAAATCGGGACGGTCGGTGCAACCGGAAACGCCTTCGGCGCCCATCTTCACTTTGAACTACACCGTGGTTCATACGTCTACAGTGCGTCATCTGCTGCAAGCAGTATCAATCCATTAAACTACTTCAATTAACTCAACCACCACTGACTTAAATTCGTCAGTGGTTTTTTTGTGCCTTACGTTTCTCGTGCGTCAAGGGTGTCTTAGGTGAAAGTTAGACAAAACAATGGTACGGTGATTAAATAAATGCTTTTAAGGAGGGATTCACCTTGAAATCACGCTCACTTTTGCTTGCCGCAACAAGTGCTGCGAGCATCGGAATTCTTGTCGGCTGTCAAGATCAGCCGACAGCAGAAGAACGACTCGCTTCCTATTCAAAGCTTTGGGAAAAACAAGACTATGACAAGATGTATGCCGATTATGTCAGTCAAACGACACAAAAAGAGTACGGAGAAAGTCAGTTCATCGAACGAACGAAAAAATTGAACGATACGCTTGAAATCAAAAATATTTCCATTACACCGGGAAAAGCACCCGACACAGATGATGAGAAGAAACAACTATTGCCTGTCACCGTCAAATTCGATACGGTCGCGGGACCTGTATCGTTCAAGAAAGAGGTCCCGCTCGTCTACGAGACAAACAAAGACACAGACAATTGGTACGTCGACTGGGATCCTTCCTTCCTGTTCGAAGACTTTGAACAAGCGGATCAAATCAAATTGAACACGCTTACCGCAAAACGCGGTGATTTAATTGACCGGAATGAAAAACCGCTCGCGACGACCGGTCAAGGCTTTGAAGTCGGTGTGACAGCTGGCCAGCTGGATGACACGACCAAAAAGAAAGTCGCTTCTCTCCTCGACCGGTCGACGAATTCGATTGACGACGCTCTATCGGCATCTTGGGTCAAGGACGGTCAGTTCGTTCCGTTAAAAATATTTGATCCGTCTGACGAAGCAACCGTTAAGCGCTTGACGGCACTTAAAGGGGTCAGCGCCAAGGAAACAGAAGTGCGGACTTACCCATACGGTGAAGCGACGTCCCACTTAATCGGCTATGTTGGATCGGCGACCGCTGAAGACGTCGAACAATCGAACAATAAAATCCAAGCTGGTGAACAGGTTGGTAAACGCGGACTTGAACAGGTTTTCGATGATGAACTTCGTGGCCAGTCCGGAACGAGCATCGAAATCGTGAAGTCGGACCAGGACGAACCGGTAACCGTCGCCGAGACGAAGGTCAAAGACGGGAAAGACATTACGCTGACGATCGATGGTGCGCTCCAACAATCGACGTACGAGACGATGAACGGTGAACCGGGTGTCGCAACTGCACTTGATCCAAGGACCGGTGAAACACGGACCCTCGTCAGCTCCCCCGGTTTTGATCCGAGTGAGTTCACACTCGGCATCTCGCAAGACCGACTCGACACATTGACGAATGATTCAGATCAACCGTTACTCAATCGTTTTACGAGTGCCTTTGCACCCGGATCGACACAAAAACCGTTGACGGCTTCCATCGGTCTAAACGCCGGAAAGTTAAATCCCGATAAAGCCTATTCGATTGACGGCTTAAAGTGGAAAAAGGATGGCTTCAATGTCACCCGGATCCACGAGACACCGGACCCTGTCGATTTACACAATGCGCTAGTCTACTCGGATAATATTTATTTCGCGCAATCGACACTTGAAGTAGGTGCTGACACCTTTACGAATGGACTGGAGGCACTCGGTTACGGTGAAAAAATTCCGTTCGCCTATCCGATGCGGGCTTCACAGATTTCAAACGACGGGACCATTTCATCTGACGGTCAATTAATGGATACATCGTACGGACAAGGTCAGATGTTGACGAACATCGTCCACCTCGCTTCGATGTACGAAATCTTTTTGACAGACGGAATCATCTATCAGCCAACGTTACGGGCGGATGAAAAAACAAAACAGATCTGGAAACAGGATTTAATCTCTAAGAACGACGCCTCGATGATCCGGAAAGACTTGTATGATGTCGTCCATGCCGGATATGACTTACCTGCCGACATACAGGAAGTCGCCGTTGCCGGTAAGACGGGAACGGCTGAACTTAAGCAAGCTGGAGAAACAAAGGGGAAGGAAAATGGCTTTTTCGTTGGTTATGACAACGATGACCCGACGCTACTCGTCGCGATGATGATTGAATCGGTCGAGCAGGAAGACCGGGGCAGTCCGTATGTTTCCGGTCTCGTCGCCGAAGTCTTGAAAGAGGCCAAGTAAAGCGATTGGTCAAGGGTGCGATTTCAGCTGATGTTTGCTGCAGGGTCGCCCGTCACCGCTTTTTATGAAGAAACGTAAAATGGCCGATGATTCCGTAAAAAGTGGAATCATCGGCCATTTGATTGATGTCGGTCTGACGGATGCGTCAGATCTTTTTTAGTTAGACGTGAAGATCGGGTAACCGGGCTGCCATCAATTGCTCAATCGCTGATGTATCTTCTTGTTGTAACAACTCAACGATTTTACTACCGACGATGACACCTGCGACCGAAGCCCCTAACTGTTTGACGTGTGCCGGCGTACTGATTCCAAACCCGGCGAGGACCGGAACAGGACTCAGTTCCGCGACATTTGCAAGATGCGCTTCGAGCGACTCGCCGAACGTCGTCTGCCCTCCTGTCGTCCCGTTGACGGTGACGGCATAGAGGAACCCTTCACTTTGATTCGCGATTTTTTGAATCCGTTCGATCGGACTCGTCAGTGAAACGAGTTGGACGAGGGCGATGTCTTGTTTGTCATGCTTCGCAAAAAACTGCGCACTCTGTTCGAGTGGTAAGTCCGGAATGATTAAGCCATCGACCCCGACTTCACGACAGGTCGCAAGAAAGGCATCGATGCCAAAGCGGAAAATCGGATTCAAGTAGGTCATGACGACGATCGGGACCGTCGTTTCTTGACGGGCGACCCGAATCGCCTCGAGGACGTCGTGTAAGCTGACTTCGTGTGCAAGCGCGCGAAGACCGGCTTCTTGAATGACCGGACCGTCCGCAACAGGGTCCGAGAACGGGACACCGACTTCGATTGCTGTGGCCCCACTCCGTTCGAGGAATGCCAAAATGTCCGGCAGACGGTCGATTCCGCCGTCACCTCCCATGACATACGGGATAAACGCTTTTTCACCGCGGTCATTGACTGTTCGGATTGCTTGTTCTAATCGCATCACGCTTCCCCCTTTAAGGCCGATCTGACCGTCATGACATCTTTATCACCGCGACCGGATAAACAGATGACGAGAATCTCGTCTTCCGACATGTCTTTCGCAAGCTTCGTCGCATAGGCGACGGCATGTGCTGTTTCGAGCGCCGGAATGATGCCTTCTTTTTGGCATAACAACTGGAGCGCATCGAGTGCTTCTTGATCGGTGACGGCTTCATACTGGACACGACCGATGTCTTTTAAGAGACTATGTTCCGGTCCGACGCCTGGATAATCGAGCCCGGCTGAAATCGAATGGGCTTCCGTGACTTGACCGTGTGCATCCTGTAGCAAGTACATCATCGACCCGTGTAAGACACCGACTTCACCTTTCGTCATCGTCGCTGCGTGTTTGTCCGTCTCAATCCCGTCTCCTGCTGCTTCAATTCCGTACAGCGCAACCGTTTCATCATCGATGAACGGATGGAACATACCAATCGCGTTACTCCCGCCACCGACACAAGCGACGATCGCGTCCGGCAAGACACCCTCTTTTTCAAGGATTTGCGCCCGCGTCTCTTTCCCGATGACGGATTGGAAATCACGGACGAGCTCCGGGAACGGATGCGGTCCGAGAACCGATCCCATCAAATAGTGTGTATCCTCAACATGTTTGACCCAGTAACGTAACGCTTCATTGACGGCATCCTTCAGGGTCCGACTGCCCTGTGTGACCGGGATGACCTTCGCCCCAAGCAGTTCCATCCGGAAGACGTTCAATTCTTGACGCCGGACATCCTCTTCCCCCATGAAGATGACACATTCTAAATCAAGTAGGGCACAGACGGTCGCCGTGGCAACACCGTGTTGTCCGGCACCGGTCTCGGCGACGATTTTTCGTTTCCCCATCCGCTCTGCGAGTAGAGCTTGTCCAATCGTATTATTGATTTTATGAGCGCCCGTATGGTTCAGGTCTTCCCGTTTCAAGTAAATCTTCGCGCCACCGATTTCCCGCGTCAAGTGTTCCGCGAAGTAGAGTGGCGTCTCACGCCCGACGTAATTTTTTAAGAGATCGTTCATCCGTTCATAAAACGCCGGGTCCTCTTTGACTTCGGCATAGGCCTGTTCCAGTTCAAGGACGGCTTGCATCAATGTTTCCGGAATGTAGCGTCCACCATAAACCCCATATTGACCAAGTGCATCTGGTTGTGAATAACCCATCGTGCTCATCTCCCCTTTACGGCATGTGCGAATGCCAGCATTTTTTGTTGATCTTTTTGAAACTCCGTTTCGATTCCGCTCGAGACATCCACTGCGAACGGTTGATAGCGCGCGATTGCTGCTGCGACGTTCGATGGTGTCAAACCACCTGCGACGAACATCGGTCGTGTACTTGTTAAATCCGTCGACCAATCGAACGGTTGTCCGCTTCCAGCTTGGGGCGCGTCATAGAGAATGTAATCAGCCTCCGTATCGATTGAAGTGGCGCCCGCGACGAGTGCCTGAATGATCGGAACTTTCGTTTGTGTACGAATCGCTTCGTCCACCATACCGTGAATTTGAATCAAATCCAGTCCAACCGTTTCAATCGCCGCTTCGACTTCTTGTAAGGTCGGCGAGACGAACACACCGACGACTTGGACCGTTGCCGGAACCAATTGCCGCAATTTAGCTGCTTGTTCGAGCGTGACCTGACGTTTACTCGGCGCGAACACGAAACCGATGTAGTCGGCGAGTCGGCTCGCGACCACCACATCATCGGCGCGCCGTAACCCGCAAAATTTAATGCGTGTCATAGACCGGTCCGTTGACTGCTTGGATGAAGGCGGTGGGATCCTCTGCGCGCATCAGCGTTTCACCGACTAAAATGCCGTCTGCCCCGTCCTGATGGAGCTGACGTGCCTGCTCGACCGTCTGAATCCCGCTTTCACTGATATACCGGACGCCCGGGCGCTTCGTCTGCAACAGCCGTGTCGATGTCGCTAAGTCGACGGCGAACTTTTTTAAGTTTCGGTTGTTGATGCCGATGATGCGTGCACCGAGCTGTTCTGCTTGCTTCAGTTCCGCTTCATCATGGACTTCCACTAAAACTTCGAGACCGTTTGCGTAGGCATAGTGATACAAGTCTTCCAGTGTCGCTTCGTCAAGTGCCGCGACGATCAACAGGATTAAGCTCGCTCCATGCGCTTTCGCAAGGTCGATTTGAATCCGGTCAATCATAAAATCTTTACACAGGATGGGCACATCGACTGCATTTGCGACTGCCTCAAGGTCTGCCATGCTTCCTTTGAAATACGTCGTATCCGTCAAAACCGAGATGACCGTTGCCCCGCTTGCTGCATACCGTTTTGCTTGAGCGACAGGGTCGACGTCGAGCGAGATGTCGCCTTTTGAAGGAGATGCCCGTTTAATTTCCGCGATGACCGACAGGTCGTCTTGGCCGAGTCGTTCGTGAATCGAACGGTGTAACGGTGACCGTTCGATTTGCTTGACTCCTGCCACCTTGAGTTCAGCTACTTCGCGTTTCTTCGTTTCAATGATGCGGTCTAAAATATTCATCCGATTGCCTCCTGTCGTTTCGTCTGTTGCAATTGTCGCAGTTTTTCTCGTGCTTGTCCGGAATCGATACTGACGATCGCACAATCGATTCCTTCCCGAATCGTTTTGACCCGTCCTTCCGCGAACAGGGCGATGCCGGCGTTGAGTAAGACCGTATCCCGGTAGGGTCCCGCTTCCCCGTCAAGGACACGTAGTAAGATGTCGGCATTTTCTTGTGCCGACCCGCCACGGATTGCTTCGAGTGGGGCGACGGTCAATCCGACTTCTTCCGGGTGAAGACTGAAGCGAATCAGTTCTCCGTCGTCGAGTAACACAAGTTGGTTCGTTCCGACGAGAGACGCTTCATCCATTCCATTCGCTCCGTGTAAGACGATTGCCCGTTTGCGTCCGAGACGGTGTAACGTCAACGCCATCGTCTCGAGTAAATCTTCCCGGTAAATCCCGAGCAATTGTGTTTTTAAAGAGACCGGGTTCGTTAACGGACCAATCAAGTTGAAGATCGTCGGGATCCGTAAATCGCTCCGGACCTTCATGATTTGTTTGACACGCGGGTGCATCCGCTGAGCGAATAAGAACGCAATCCCGTTTTCTTCGAGTCGGTTTGCGAGTTGCTCGGGTGTTTCATCCAGTTTAACACCTAATGCCTCGAGGACATCGGCACTGCCCGTTTTACTCGAGATACTCCGGTTACCGTGCTTGGCGACTTTCGAGCCTGCACCTGCGAGAACGAAGGCGGCTGTCGTACTGATGTTGAATGACTGTGAGCCATCGCCACCCGTCCCACAGTTGTCGATGAAGTCCGTTCCTGTGACGGGAATGTCGAGTGCGACTTCCCGCATGATTGAGGCGAGTCCCGCCAGTTCATCCGCTGTTTCGCCTTTTGCTTTTAAGGCGACGAGGAAGGCGGCGATTTCGCTGTCCGTCACGTTCGGTTCAAACAGTTGTCGTGCTGCTTGTTGCATCTCTTCGTATCGTAAATGCTTCGCAGCTGCTAGTTTCGTTAATATCTCTTTCATGTCTTGTCACTCCCCTGTCAGTTCAATGAATCGTTTAACGATTTGTTTTCCGTCGATCGTTCCGACCGACTCTGGGTGAAACTGAATCCCGTACGTCGGGTGTTCGATATGTTCAAATGCCATGATCGTCCCGTCTACTGTTTCCGCCGTAATGCGTAACACGTCGGGTGCGGTCTGCCGGTCGACAATCAGTGAATGATACCGCATGACTTCGAATTGTTCTGCGAGTCCCTTAAATAAGTTCCCGTTCTGTCGAATCATCGATGTCTTGCCGTGCATGATGTCCGTTGCCTGGACGACTTGTCCCCCGAAGGCTTGTCCGATTGCTTGGTGACCAAGACAGACGCCAAGGATTGGAATCGAACCGGACAGTTGTTTGATGACATCTAGACAAATCCCGGCATCATTCGGATTACCTGGTCCCGGCGATAAAATGATTCCGTCCGGTTGCAAGTCTTGAATGCCTTCGATTGTCATCGCATCGTTACGGACGACTTGTACGGCGGTATGTTCCGCCGCATATTGATACAGGTTATAGGTAAAGGAATCATAGTTATCAATCAATAAAATCATTTCCAAACCTCCAGTAACGACTTCGCTTTATGCAATGTCTCTTCATATTCGAGCGTCGGGTCCGAGTCATAGACGATTCCGGCACCGGCTTGGACATAGGCCGTACCGTCCTTGATGACCATCGTCCGGATTGCGAGTGCAAAATCAAGATTTCCACTGACATCGAAGTAACCGACGGCGCCCGCATACACTTCCCGCTTCAACGTTTCATACTGTTCAATCAATTGCATCGCCCGAATTTTCGGCGCCCCGGAGACCGTTCCAGCGGGTAAACAAGAAATCAAGGCGTCGGCTCCTGTCTGCCCGTTCGCTAACGTCCCTTCGACGACGGAGACAAGATGCATCACGTTTTTGAAACGTTCGATTTCCATGTAGCGCGATACGTTAATGCTTCCGACCTGACAGACCTTGCCGAGATCGTTGCGGCCAAGATCGACGAGCATCCGATGTTCGGCACGCTCCTTCTCGTCTGCAACGAGCTCAGCTGCCAACCGTTCGTCTTCTTGTTTCGTTTGTCCTCTGCGCCGTGTCCCGGCGATCGGATTCGTCGTCACGCGTCTTCCCTTGACCTGAACGAGACTTTCCGGCGATGCCCCAAGGACAATCAACTCGCCGAGGTCGATATAAAAGAGATAAGGGCTCGGGTTGTCTTGCCGTAACTTCCGGTAGAAGTGAAACGGATCCCCCGCGAAGGTCGCATCGAGTCGTTGCGATAACACCAGTTGGAAGACGTCTCCTTGCCGAATATGTTGTTTCGCTTGTTCCACGAGCTGGATAAAATCTTCCTTCTCCATCTGCGGCTGATATGAAATGTTTTCAAGGGGACGTTCCAGTAAGGTTTGCTCCCCTGTCCGTTCGAGTTGTTGCTTTCTTTGTTCTAACCGCTCCATCATTTCACTGCGGTCCGTCACACCACCGAGTGACGTATGGACCAAGTGGACGCGATGTTCAAGATGATCGTATAAAATGATTTCATCATAGACGGCGAGTAACGCATCCGGTAGGTTCCGGTCAATCTTTGGCATCACTCCGATGTTTTCATAGGCGCGAATCGTGTCATAGCCGACGTAACCGATCGCCCCACTTAAAAAGGGTAAGTCCAGTTCACTTGTTGGTCGTGTGATGTAGTGTTGCAGTAAATGGACCGGATCGCCGATCGTCGTAACCGATTCGTCCGTCTTTAAATCATGCCGCGTGACTTGATTCCCCTCTGCCCGTAGCAAAGCGACTGGGTCGACCCCGATGATTGAGTAACGTGCATTCCCGGACTGGGTCGAACTTTCGAGTAAACACTTTCGATTCCCGTCGATCCGTCGAAAAATCGAAATTGGTGTCAGCTCGTCCCCGTTCATCTCAAGTCGTTCGATTACTAATTCTTCTGTCTGAATCATCCTGATTTCGCCTCCTGGTATAAAAAAAGTCCTCCACATAGCAATTGCTACATGGAGGACGATTAACTCGCGGTGCCACCTCGATTGGAACGGTTGTTGCGTTCCCACTTTTCCGGTGCTTCCTCATTTCAAGGACACCGTAGCCTGCGATAACGGGGGCTTCCGTCATGACCTACTGTAAATTCAGCCATGCTCTCATGAGACCATTCATTAAACCTCCCTGTGCCGAAGTCCCACCTTTCTCCGGCTCTCTGAAACAGTGATGTGTTTAACTACTTAACTCATTCATCGATTTTTTTATGTTGTTGTATACGAAAAGGGTCTTCCTGTCCATTCATGTGATCATTCACATGAAGGACGGGAAAACCCGCGGTACCACCTTCGTTGACTATCCAATAGTCCCCTCGAACGAACCGGCGCACCTGATTCGTCGTCCTCGATAACGGGAGGTCACCGTCAGAGCCTACTTCAAGTTCGGTCTGATGCTCAAAAGCCCATTCACCTGTTTCCCGATACTGATTCGCACCACCCATCAGCTCTCTTCAATCGTTTCACGGGCTACTCTTCTTCGTCGTAGCGTTATGTTGTTCAATTGTTTATTATATTACGTCGCTTCGGGCGACCTGTCAACTATTTAGTATAAAGCGAGTTGATCCGGGTCAATCGATTCGAGCGCCTGCTTGACGGTCTGCAGGAATTGACCGGCCACTAACCCGTCAAGTACACGGTGATCAATCGACATACATAAGTTGACCATGTCACGTGCTGCGAACATGCCGTTGACCCAAACCGGGCGCTTGACGATTGATTCGACGGATAAAATCGCCGCTTGCGGGAAGTTCAAGATCGGTGCCGATTGGATCGAACCGAACGAACCCGTGTTATTGACGGTAAACGTACCACCTTGCATCTCGCTTGACGATAACTTACCGGCCTGCGCCCGTTTACCGAAGTCATCGATTGCCCGAGCGAGTCCTTTAATGCTCAGTTCATCCGCATGTTTGACGACCGGGACGAATAACGCTTCTTGCGTCGCGACGGCGAGTGATAAGTTGATTGCCCGTTTTTGAATGATTTTATCGCCTGCCCACTGCGAGTTCATGATTGGGTGTTTCTTCAGTCCTTCGACTGTCGCTTTCATGAAGAACGGTAAAAACGTCAATTTGACGCCTTCTTGTTTGAAGAACTGATCTTTATGACGATTCCGTGCTTCGACCAGATTCGTCACGTCGACTTCAACCATCAACCAGGCGTGCGGTGCTTCTTGTTTCGAGCGCACCATGTTACTCGCGATCGCTTGACGGACACCTGCCGTCGGAATTTCAATATCGCCGTCTTCCGTCGTACTCATCGTCGGTTTTGGCGCAGACTTCGGTGCCGGTGCCTCGACTGCCGCTTCCGCTTTTGTCGGTACGGTCTCAATCGTTGGTGCCTCGACAACATCCGGTTGATTGACCTGACCGGATTCAACGAGTTTCAGCAAGTCTTTGCGTGTAATCCGACCACCCGCTCCCGTCCCGTTGACGTGATCGAGATTGATGCCGTGTTCTGCTGATAACTTCAGCACAGCTGGTGAATAGCGTTTTTTCATCGACTGATCCGTTTCTACCGTCTGCTCTTTTACAGCCGGGATTTCTTCTTCGGTCGCTGCGACTTCCGTCGATCCACCACTGACTTGTAACGTGACGATTGCTTCCCCGACTTGGAGCGTGTCCCCTTCTTCAGCGAGCAGCTTGTCGATGACACCATCGAACGATGATGGTACTTCGGCTGTCACTTTATCGGTGATGACTTCAGCAATCGGATCATATTTTTTGACAGTGTCTCCTGGTTTGACGAGCCATAACGAAATCGTTCCTTCCGTCACGCTCTCACCAAGTTGTGGCATCGTTAATGTTTCTGTCTTCATTGACGGGTCCCCCTCAGTACGCGTAGAGCGTCCGGATTTTATCTTCAATTTTTTCGCTTGAGATATTAAAGAATTTCTCCATCGTCGGTGCATATGGCATCGCCGGTACATCGGGTCCGCACAATCGTTCGACTGGTGCATCAAGATCGAACAACGCTTCTTCCGCGATAATCGCCGAGACTTCACTCATGACACTGCCTTCTTTATTGTCTTCCGTCACGAGCAAGACTTTACCCGTTTTTTGTGCCGCTGCGACGACTGCCGCCCGGTCAATCGGATAGACCGTCCGAAGATCAAGGATATGGACGTCGATGCCGTCTTTTTCAAGACGTACTGCTGCGTCAAGCGCCATTTGGACACAAAGTCCGTATGAGATGACGGTGACGTCTTCTCCGTCCCGTTTGACATCGGCCTTCCCGATTTCAACCGTGTAATCTTCTTCCGGAACTTCACCTTTTAACAACCGGTAGCCCCGTTTATGTTCAAAGAACAGCACAGGATCATTCGAGCGAATCGCAGCCTTCAATAACCCTTTGGCATCGTATGGGTTTGACGGAATGACGATTTTTAGACCCGGCGTCGAATTGAACATCGCTTCGACCGATTGTGAATGGTACAACGCACCATGAATGCCGCCGCCAAAGGGTGCGCGGATGACGATTGGACAAATCCAGTCATTGTTCGAACGGTACCGGATTTTTGCCGCTTCACTGACGATTTGGTTGACGGCCGGCATGATGAAGTCGGCGAACTGCATCTCAGCAATCGGACGCATGCCATACATGGCGGCTCCGATTCCAACACCTGCAATCGCACTCTCAGCGAGTGGTGCATCGATGACACGTTCTTCCCCGAACTGCTCGAGCAATCCTTGTGTCGCCCGGAATACTCCACCACGGACACCGACGTCTTCTCCTAAGATAAAGACGGAATCATCCCGTTCCATTTCTTCTTTGATTGCGCTATTGATGGCTTCAATTAAACTTAATGTCGTCATTTCGTTTCCTCCTCGTCGTACACGTAACGAAGTGCGTTTTCCGGTAAGTCATACGCCGCTGCTTCTGCATAAGCCGTCGCTTCTTCGACTTCACGTTCGAGCGTCGTCTCGATTTCTGTCGCTGACTCCTCCGTCAAGACACCCATATCAATCAATTTCGCACGGAAAATCTTGATGCCGTCACGTGTTTTCAGTTCTGCCAGTTCTTCTGCCGAACGGTATGATTTGTCATCATCGTCTGACGAGTGGGGGACAAGACGTTCAACTTCGACTTCGATTAACGTCGGACCTTCCCCACGAATGCCACGGTCACGTGCTTCCTTGACTGCTTTATAGACGGCGAGTGGATCAATCCCGTCAATCGTCACACCCGGCATGCCATAGCCGATTGCGCGGTCTGCGACATGTTTCGCTGACAATTGTTTCGAGAGGGGTGTTGAAATCGCATATTTATTGTTCTCACAGAATAGAATGACCGGTAATTTATGAATCCCGGCAAAATTTGCTCCTTCGTGGAAATCCCCTTGGTTCGATGATCCTTCACCAAACGAAACGTACGCAACAAGTGGTTCCTTACGCATTTTCGCAGCCAGGGCGATCCCGACCGCATGCGGGACTTGTGTCGTGACAGGACTCGATCCCGTGACGATGTTTAAAGCACGTGAGCCGTAGTGTCCCGGCATTTGACGTCCACCTGAGTTTGGATCTTCCGCTTTCGCGAACGCAGACAACATGATGTCACGCGATGTTTGACCAAAATGAAGGACGACCCCTAAATCACGGTAGTACGGTAAAATATAATCCGTTCCTTTTTCGAGTGCGAATGCCGCCCCGACTTGCGCCGCCTCTTGCCCCTGGCAAGAAACGAGGAACGGAATCTTACCTGCCCGGTTCAATTTCCACATCCGCTCATCGATTTTTCGTGCCCGTACCATCGTCTCGAACATCTGGATTGCATCCTGCTCCGTCAGTCCGAGCTCAACGAGTTCTTTAAATTCTATTTTTTCCATCTGTTATTCCTCCTTATGCGTGAACCGCTAATCCGTCAACTGCTAATGCTGCTTCACCGAATGCTTCTGACAGGGCCGGGTGCGGGTGAACGAGCTGCCCGACTTCCCATGCCGTCGCATTCAAGACAAGCGCCAGCCCGCCTTCGCTAATCAGTTCCGTTGCTTTTGGTCCGACGATATGGACACCGACTAAATCGTCCGTTTTGGCATCAGAGACCAGCTTGATGAACCCGGCGGCTTCACCTTCGATGCGTGCCTTACCGAGTCCGTTAAACGAAAACATCCCCGTTTTGACGTCCATGCCGGCATTTTTTGCTTCTGCTTCCGTCAGACCGACCGAAGCAGCTTCCGGTACACTGTAGATACAGCGTGGGACAAACGCGTAATTGAGTGGCGTCGTCGATCCATTGACGATTGCTTCGACCGCTTTTGCGCCTTCAGCAGATGCAACGTGTGCCAGTTGCAGACGTCCGATGACATCGCCAATCGCATAGATATGATTGTCTTTTGTCCGGAAATCATCATCGACTTGAATAAACCCGTTTTCGACGACGATGTTCGTATTCTCAAGCCCAATCCCTTCGACGTTCGCCATCCGTCCGATCGCGACAAGCAACTTGTCCGCCGCAAGCGTCGTGATGTCACCATTTCGATCGACGTCGATCGTCACACCGGACTCCGTCATCTTGAAGCTGTCACTTTGCGCAGCCGCGCTCGTCAAAATCTTGACTCCGCGTTTTTTCAACTGACGAGCGACTTCACGACTGACCGCCTGATCTTCAGTCGGTAAAATCCGGTCGCTGAACTCGACGACCGTGACATTGACATCAAAGTCCGTCAACATCGATGCCCATTCGATTCCGATGACCCCGCCGCCGATGATGACGATCGAGGCAGGTAACGCATTCATGTCGAGTGCTTCATCCGAGCTGAGGACATATTCGGAATCAAACGACAGACCGGCTAGCGGACGCGGGCGTGATCCTGTCGCGACAATCAATTGACGCGGTAAAATCAATTCCCCTTCCCCTTCTTCCGGTTCGACACTGATTGTCCCCGGCATCGGTGAAAAGATGCTTGGCCCAAGAATCGATCCCCGACCATGGAAGACTTCGATTTTGCCTTTTTTCATCAAATGTTGAATCCCGGATTCCAGTCCATCGATGATGTCTTGTTTCCGTTGTTTGACCTGTTCGAATCGTAAAAACGACTCCGGTACGTCGACGCCATATGTAGCGGCGTGTTTGACTGTCTGATAGACCGCTGCTGATTTCAAGAGTGCCTTTGAAGGGATACAGCCACGGTGTAAACAGGTTCCCCCGAGTTTTCCTTGTTCTACGATCGCGACCGTCTTGCCGGCTTGTGCAGCGCGAATTGCTGCGACATAACCGCCCGGTCCGCCACCTAAGACAACGACGTCGAATTCTCTAGCCATGTTGGTTCGCCTCCATATTCCTTAACTTCTTCTTCTCCACGTAACACGCGTATTACACCTTCCGCAAGTGCACGTAACTCATCTTCACCCGGAATCCGGATCACTTGTCCGAGGTGTGCGACGCGTTCTTCGATTGCACTCGTCAACCGGTCGCTGTATGCTAAGCCACCTGTTAAAATGATGGCATCGATTTGACCATATAAGACTGCACTTTGGGCAGCAATTTCTTTTGCAATCCGGTAAGCCATCGCGTCGTACAGTAAGGCAGCCTTCTCGTCCCCGGCATCGATTCGACGTTCAATTTCGATTGCGTCAAATGTCCCTAGGTGCGCGACAAGTCCGCCTGACCCTACGACCAGACGCTTCATTTCCTCGAGTTTATACTTGGTACTATAACATAGTTCTACTAGTTGACCAACAGGAAGGGACCCGCTTCGTTCCGGCGAAAATGACCCTTCCCCGTCAAGACCATTATTGACATCGATGACCCGTCCGTCGAGATGTGCACCGACGGTAATCCCGCCTCCCATGTGTGCAACGATCAGACGCATTTCTTCATACGGCATCTCCGCTTGTTTCGCATATCGTTTCGCGACTGCTTTTTGATTCAAGGCATGAAAAATGCTTTTGCGTTCAAGTTCAGGTAATCCCGTAAGTCGGGCAATCGGCTCAAGTTCATCTACGACGACCGGATCGACGATGAACGATGGAATCGATAACGTGCGAGCGATTTCGTCTGCTAGTAGACCTCCGAGATTCGATGCATGGACCCCAAAAATGCCACTCAATAAATCTTCACGCATTTCCTGGTTGACGGCATACGTCCCACTGACGAGCGGACGAAGCAGGCCGCCGCGTCCAACAACCGCAGTAAGCGCTTTCAATTCAATCTTTTCTTGTGCCAATACATCCAACACCACTTGACGCCGTATTTCCAGCTGAGCGTGAAGCGGTCCTCCGACCGCTTCAGCTGGGTGGCGTAACGTCTTCGCAAACAACTGCTCCGTTCCTTCGAAGATTCCAATCTTCGTCGAAGTCGAGCCTGGATTGATCGTTAAAATACGTTCGCTCATCTGAATCCTCCTCTTATCCGCGTGACCCTAAGATATTTTTATCACGACGTAAGAATTGACTGCGTGCACTGCGCATCGTCGCAATTCGCTCTTCTGCCATTTTTTCAGCTGCACGATACGTCGGCAAGTGGTCACGTTTTGAAATCTCGATGACTTTTGCGACAGCGTCATACACAAGTTCAACTTTTTTCATTGCCCGGTCACGGTTGTATCCATCCAGTTCGTCCGCGACGTTGATGACACCACCTGCATTGATGACGAAGTCTGGCGCGTACAGAATACCGCGTTCTTCGAGCATGTCACCGTGGCGATCTTCTTTCAGCTGGTTGTTTGCCGCACCGGCGATGACTTTGACTTTCAGTTGAGGAATCGTTTCGTCGTTCAATGTTGCCCCAAGCGCACATGGTGCGAAGATATCGGCGTCAACGCTGTAAATTTCATCTGGTCCGACAATTAAAGCACCGAATGCTTCTTCCGCACGACGTAAGGCATCTTGATTGATGTCCGTGACGATTAATTTTGCTCCTTCTTCATGGAGATGACGGCAAAGATTGAATGCCACGTTCCCGACACCTTGGATGGCAATTGTTTTTCCACCAAGCGAATCTGTTCCGTAGACTTCTTTGGCTGCTGCTTTCATCCCACGGTAAACACCGTACGCTGTGACCGGTGACGGGTTTCCGCTTGAACCGAAGGCTGGACTGACACCTGTCACGAAATCTGTTTCCATGTGAATATAATCCATGTCAGCGACCGTCGTATTGACATCCTCCGCTGTGATGTAACGCCCGTTCAATGACTGGACATAACGGCCGAATGCACGGAACAAGGCTTCTGATTTTTGTGTTTTCGCATCACCGATGATGACGGCTTTCCCGCCACCGAGGTTTAGTCCCGCTGCTGCATTTTTATACGTCATCCCTTTTGATAAACGAAGAGCATCAACTAATGCTTCCTCGTCAGATGCATAGTTCCACATACGAAGACCGCCAAGCGCTGGACCGAGCGTCGTATCGTGGATGGCGATGATGGCTTTTAACCCCGAAACTTTATCATGACAGAACACGACTTGTTCATAATCTTCCATTTCCATTGTTTCAAAGATACTAAAGCGTGTTTCTACATTTGTTTCAACCATTTTAAGTTCCTCCTCAGATTGTTTGTTTGATTTTTTTCGTTTGTTGCGCATTAAGTAAAGCAAAGGCTAATGAATAGAGTTTCGCTTCTGCCGTATCTGCCCGACTTGTCAATACGACGGGTGCTTTCGCTCCAACTAAAATCGCCGCGACTGAAGCATGTGCAAAATACATCAGTGATTTATAAATGACGTTCCCGACTTCAATTTGTGGCACGACAAGAAGATCTGCTGCCCCCGCAACGTCACCTGTCAGTCCTTTTTGTTTGGCTGCGTCTAGATTAACGGCGTTATCAAGCGCGAGTGGTCCATCGACAAGGCAATCCTTGATTTGACCGCGGCGGTTCATCTGTGTCAATAAGGCGGCGTCGATCGTCGCCTGCATTGTCGGATTAACGACCTCGACTGCTGCGAGGACGGCTACTTTCGGAAGTGTATAGCCGATTGCGCGAAGTGCCGATACCCCGTTTTCGATGATGTGGACCTTATCTTCAAGCGTCGGTGCGATATGGATTGCAGCGTCCGTTAAACCGATTGCCGATTCGCGACCTGCTACTTCAAACAATGCGACATGAGATAAGACGTTCCCCGAACGTAATCCCATCTCTTTGTTCAGAACGGCTTTCATGAACGTTGCTGTCGGAACAAGTCCTTTCATCAAGACGCTCGCATCCCCTTTACGTACAGCGTAAGCTGCACGTTCTGCCGCCTCTTGAGCAGTCGCAGTGTGTGTGATCACAAATTGCGACTCCGACAATCCACGCGCATGGATCATCTGTTGAATCCGGGTCGCATCCCCAAATAAATGAAAGCGAGCTAAATCATGTTCAATCGCAAGTGCGACGGCATCCATGACTTCTTCGTCATCCGCGGAAGCAATCGCAACGATTGAATCCTCAAGCTGAGCAGCTTGTTTTAGCATTTGATCAAACTTCACTTTGTTTCCCCCTAACCTGTCATTCAATTATTTAATAGCAATTTTCGTGCCATAATGAAAACGCTCTCTTTTCGGCATGAACCTTTTCTTAATTTTGCATTTAATTGCATTTAATGCAATATGTTGCACGCAAAAAACTGCAAATTATTGATAAATATTAAATCGCTCCACTTTATAATACAAAGCACGCAAGGAAATGCCGAGTTGTTTTGCGGCTTCTGTTTTATTGCCATCAAAAGCCTCGAGAGCTTCGCGAATCAAACGTTCCTCGACATAAGACATCTCGTCAGACAGATGCTTAATTTCTTTTTTAGGACGTTCAACTTGTTTTTTAGCGACCGGATGATCGAGCTGAAGGTGGCCTTTTCGCAAAACATCTTCCGTCTTGTCCGTAAAGATCAACGCACGACCGATGACATTCTCAAGCTCACGGACATTTCCTTTCCACTCCTGCTTTCGAATCACTTCCAGTGCATCTTCCGAAATCCGGGCGACGGACCGGCCATAACTTTGATTTAACTTCCGTAGCAAGTGCGTTGATAGCGGCAAAAGATCATCCGGGCGTTCACGCAAGGCTGGTATGTGAATCGGAAGTCGATTGATCCGGTAGTAAAGATCTTCGCGAAACTCACCGGTAATGATTTTTTGCTCCAGGTTCGCATTTGTCGCTGCAATGATTCTTACATCGACCGGTACCGATTTCGTCCCACCGACGCGAACGACTTCATTTTCTTGTAAGACCCGTAATAACTTCACTTGTACATCGAGCGGCAGTTCTCCAATTTCATCAAGAAAAAGTGATCCGCCATGCGCCTCTTCAAAATAACCACGCTTTCCACCACGGCGCGCTCCCGAGAACGCTCCTTCTTCATAACCAAACAGCTCACTCTCTAACAGACTTGGAGCGATTGCTGCACAGTTAACACGGACAAGCTGTTCGTATCGCCGCTCACTCGCAGCGTGAATCGCATGCGCAAACAATTCTTTGCCTGTTCCTGACTCTCCCCGAATCAAGACATTAACCGGCATCGTTGCAGCAAGCTTTGCTTGATCGACGACGAAACGCATCGCTTCACTTTCAGCGATGATATCGTCAAACGTATATTTCGCCTCGAGTGTCCGAATTTTTTGACGCGCCGCCTTCAATTCTTTCGCGAGCGCCTTCATTTCAGAAATATCACGAATGACACCAACCGACCCCCGAACTTGCCCATCCACGACGACCGGTTCCGCATTGACGATGATATCACGTCGATCGTGGCCAATCTTCATCCGCGCATCACGAACACTTTCACCCGTCTCAAGGACACGCAGGTGAACCGATTCCTGCATCCCGATGTCAGCGCTTGCTGGTTTGCCGATGACGTCCTGTCCACTATACCCCGTCATTCGTGTATAGGCCGGGTTGATTAACATCGTTTGACCGTCTTGATCGGCAACCGAAATTGCCTCACTTGTACAATGGATGATGGCTTCAAGCATTCGTTCTTTTTCCGTCAGCCGTTCAATCAGAACGCGTACGAATTCCCCCGGCAGAACGGCTGCTTCGGGAAAGAATTGAATCAACTGTTCGAATACGCCACGTTTTCCCGTCGCATCGATGATGAAGTCGACCGTCGTTCCTTCAAAAGCAGTCCAAGATGTCTCGACACGAATTTCTCCGCGTCTTGCCAGCTGAAGACCTGGTGCTTGTTCATTTGAATCAACGACTCCGATGACCGTCAAGAGCGGTGAACGTTGGAAGGCATGTAGCACTTCCGTCCCGCCTTGACCGGCACCGACAATCAGAAGATGATGCATCGTTATTCCCCCTTTGAAACTGCTTACATCTTTATCCTACCTATAATAAAACAAGAGGGCAAACCCGATTCGCAGTCTTACCTGATTTTTGATACAATACGCTTGGAAAGGGGTCACTTCTATGCGAATCATCGGACTACTAACTTTATTAATTCCTGGCATCATTGGAGCCATCGGAATCAAACTTATGCGTGACAGTGTCTTTTTAATTGCCCAGTTCCCATTTGCATACCTTGGGGACTCGGCCTATGTATATGTTTTACAGGGGTTTGTCGGACTCGCCTTAGCGATGGGTGGGATTGGTTTTGTCGCAGGGTATGTTTTTTATCGTGATAAGAAACGTGGAAAAGTCTCCGAACGGTATCAAAAAAAGTGAACACAGAAAAAGGTCCCCATCTCTTGAACTCATTTCAAGCGCGGGACCTTTTACTCATATAAAGTTGGATTCACGTACGGATGAACTCCTCTCATAGTAGAACTATTCGTGTACTTCAATACCATAGGTTGTCCTCTTAATGAAGAGGTTGAAAGAAATCAGATCTGGCTATCGAGCGATCGATAGAATGGTGATACTACTCCATTATCTGACTGTACTTGGACCTAGGTGAAGCTTAATGTCATCCGCTTCGAGCAGTAACACTTTCGGTTGCTAACAATCACTGCTAGACAACACTCCTTTTCACGAACTGTACTTGTATCTCGGACATTTACGTTACCTTCCACTTTCCCCTTGCTTTGAAATCATGGAAGTCCCTATCACTTCGAGATTCTCATCTAGAAATGATACGAAAGGTCTTGATAAAACATCTATCAAGAGAATGTTGTCCATCATTCTTGAGCTATTTACAGGTAGCGTCCTGAGATGAGGCTTGTAGAATGGGTTCTCCGGAAACCGATTCGACTCGACGTTCATCTGACGTCTTTCCAAATGATTTGGTACCTTTATTATAACAAACATTTCAGTTTATGCAATGTTTTTTATTGAATATTCTAACAAATATAAATAATTTCTTTTATTACTTCGTCACTTGCGCCTCTCACATCTCCCCCTCTTCGTTCTCACGGACGAGCTATCAGCTTTACAAGGTACTCTTTCTAGCAAAAATCATTTTGATTCACAGTAAAAACCACTCGATCTCATGGATCGAGTGGTTAATTTCAAGACGGTTTCATATAATTTGAGACGTACGAGATGAACTCCGAGTTTTTCGGACTCTTTTCTTGCTCAATCCGTCCTGTGAACAGGGTATGATCACTCATCCCTTCTTTCCAGGCCGATTTGATGGCATGGCGCATCGCCCGTTCCACACGGGAAGATGTCGTTTTATGGGTGCGGGCAATCGTCGGATATAACTCTTTTGTGATTAATCCGAGCAGTTCTTCACGTTCTAAAACGAGCCCAACCGCATCTTTTAAATAAGTAAATCCTTTAATATGCGGCGCAATCCCGACTTCTCGTAAAACGGTCGCTATTTTCGAATCCATCGTTTCCGGTTGAATCGTTGGATTATTGTTCGTCACAAGGCGAATTTTGTTGACTAACTGATTCATGCTGAACGGTTTCAGCAAGAAATAAGCAGCACCTAACGTCACTGCCTGTTGTGATACCTCATCTTTACCGAAGGCACTCAACATGATGACAGCCGGATTATTTTTTTGTTTCATCAATTCTTCGAGGACCCCTAATCCATCCAGGTGCGGCATGATGATGTCTAGCAACAACACATCGGTCTCGACTTCTTTTAATTTCTCAAGACACTTCTCCCCATCATATGCGACACATACGACTTCCATATCCTCTTGAGTAGCGAGATGCTGGCGAATCAATTCGACCATCTCTCGGTTGTCATCTGCGATCCCGACTCTAATCAATCCTTACACCCCATTTTTAAGCGATTCCTTCATACTCATTGCTTGGTCCATCAATTCTTCCGCATGACGAAGCGTCAAGTCCGTCATATGTGTTCCGGAAATCATCCGTCCAAGCTCATTTCCACGGTCTGCTTCCGTCAAGACGTTGACCTGTGTCGTCGTCCGGTCCGTCTCTTCGACTTTACGAATATAGAGATGCTGATCCGCCATCGAGGCGACTTGCGGCAAGTGTGTAATACAGAGCACTTGTCCTTCAATCGATAAACGATAGATTTTCTCCGCCATTGCTTGCGCGACCCGTCCCGATACCCCCGTATCGACTTCATCAAAAATAATTGATGCGACGCCGAGCGAACGCGAGAAGATTGACTTGAGTCCGAGCATGATCCGAGATAGCTCCCCTCCGGAAGCGACTTTCCCGAGCGATTTAAACGGTTCACCCGCATTTGTCATGATATAAAATTCAATTTGATCGATTCCATTTTTTCGTAAGGCCGGCGTTTTTCCATCTTGCATGAACCGAATTTCGAACCGTGCTTTTTCCATGTAGAGTTCACGCAGTTCTAAATGAATCGCCTCGCCAAGCAACTGTGCCGCTTTTCGGCGTGCCTTCGATAGCTTATTGCCAATCTCAAACAGCTCACTTTCAAGCAACTCGACTTCTGCCTTTAGCTTTTCAATGCGTTCATCACGATTCGTCATCGTATCAAGCTCAATCCCAATTTTTTCACCATAGGCGATGACTTCCTCGATTGTCGCACCATATTTCCGCTTCAGCTGTTGGAAAACAGATAAACGCTGTTCAATTTCGTCTAACCGGTTCGAATCAAACTCTAATGTCTCAAGTTGATCACGAATCGCGTACCCGACTTCTTCAAGACCGTAAAAAGCGCTCGCGATGGCATCACTTTGATTCGCGAACTGATCATCGATGCTCGATGCTTGTTGAAGCTCCCGCATCGCATCCCCAACTGAATCAATCCCGCGCATTTCATCATGAAGTGCATCGTAGGCGGCTTTTAACGAATCGTGCAGCTTTTCGAAGTTCGCGAGTCGGTTCCGTTCACCCAACAGTTCATCTTCTTCTCCTTGACGAAGGTTCGCACTCGTGATTTCTTCTGTCTGAAATGATAATAAATCAATCCGTTGTGCAAGTTCCTGCTCACTCTGTGCCAGTGATTGTAATGCTATCCGTTTTTCCTCGTACAGCCCGAACTTTTTTTGATACTCGTGCAGACGCGGGGAAATCGTCTCATGACCAAAATCATCAAGAATCGATTGGTGGTACATATTTTCCATCAAGTGTTGGTGTTCATGTTGACCATGGAGGTCCACGAGCACACGACCGAACTCACGTAAAATCGTCAGCGTGACGAGCTTATTATTGACACGACAAACACTTTTACCAGAAGCAAATAAGTCTCGGCGTAAAATGATGGATCCATCTTCGACGTCGATGCCATATTCCTCAGCTAATGTGTAGACCATATGCCCGTCCTCAATCATGAACAGTCCTTCGAGTTCCGCCTTATCTTCGCCGTAACGAACAAATTCAGCAGAACCCCGTCCGCCAATCAATAAACCGATTGCATCGAGGACGATGGATTTACCAGCACCCGTTTCTCCAGTCAAGACAGTCATTCCTTTTTTGAAATGAATCTGCAGCTGGTCAATGATCGCGAATTGTTTGATCGATAATTCAGCTAACATCTTGTCAACTCCTTAAAGCATCCCTAAAATTCGTTCCGTCACTTCTTTTGCTGTATCTTCACTTCGAGCAATCATTAAAATCGTATCATCGCCACAAACCGTCCCGAGCAGTTCCGACCAGCCTAAGTGATCGAGTAGGACACCGATTGCATTGGCGTTACCCGGTAAGACATGCATGACAATCAAATTTTGAGCAAAATCAATCGAAATAAAGCTATCACCTAGTAAACGGCGTAATTTCCCTAATGGATTAAAACGCTGATCGGCAGGCAAACTATACTTATAACGGCCATCGTTTAACGGCACCTTTACAAGATGTAGCTCCTTAATGTCTCGCGATACAGTCGCTTGCGTCACTTTGTATCCAGCATTCCGAAGTTCTTCGACCAATTCATCTTGAGTCTCGATTTCAGATTGCGTAATGATTTCCCGAATCTTAATCAACCGTTGCCCCTTTGTCATCCTTGCACCTCGCTATATTCTTCGCTGTTACTATTGTAATCCAATAAATCATGAAAAGTCCACGTTTGCCATTTTTCGTACGGGTCGAAAAAAGAAGCAGACTCCAACATGACGAAGTCTGCTTCCATGATAGTTTTCTTTTTTTACAACGCTTGATGTGCCAGACGAACCGTATCCGCTGGGTCAACGATTGTTTCCATGCCGGGTGTTGTCAGCTGCGCATGTAAGAGAAACTCGATATTTCCTTCACCACCTGTAATCGGTGAAAAATCAAGTTGCTTCACATGGAACCCTTCACGAATGAAGAATTCGACCATCTCCTCAAGAACTCGTCCGTGAACACGTTCATCCCGAACGATTCCTTTTTTCCCGACATCGTCCCGTCCCGCTTCAAACTGTGGTTTGACGAGGGCAATGACGTCGCCCTCCTCAGCTAAAATCGTTTTCAGTGGTGGAATGATGAGACGAAGTGAAATAAAGGAGACATCGATTGTCGCGAAACTTGGCTGAACGGGAAACATGTCTCGTGTCGCATGACGGAAATTCGTTTTCTCCATCGCCGTCACACGAGGATCTGACCGAAGTTTCCAATCGAGTTGATTTGATCCAACATCGAGGGCGTACATATGTGCCGCACCATTTTGAAGGGCACAGTCCGTAAAACCACCTGTTGATGAACCGATATCGAGCCCTGTCCGGTCCGTCACGTCGATGTCAAAGACCTCAAGTGCCTTCTCCATCTTAAAACCACCGCGCCCGACGTATGGCATCACTTGTCCTTTAACGGCCAAGTCGATGTCGGACTTCACTTTTTCTCCTGCCTTCTCTAATCGTTCCGTTCCACTGAAGACGAGCCCGGCCATGATCGTCCGCTTCGCTTTTTCACGTGTTTCGCATAAACCGCGCTCGACGAGTAACACGTCGAGGCGGATTTTTTTAACATTTTCCATTAATCGTTACACACTCTGTTTCTTTCCTTGATTGACAAAAGCACGTACTTCTTCCGCGATTTGTCCAGGCAATAATCCGATTTCTTCAAGTAGCTCGTTGACGCCACCGTGCTCGATATACCAATCTGGAATACCGAATCGTTTGACGCGCGGGAACGCTTCCTGCTCATTCGCATGTTCAAGAACTGCAGAACCGAAGCCGCCTTTTAAGACTGCTTCCTCCAGCGTGACGAGTGGAATACCTTCCGCATACAGTGCATCCAACATCTTCCCGTCGAGTGGCTTGATTGTCCGCGCATTGATGACACGAACAGACAGTTCTCCCTCGAGCAGATCTGCGATTTTCAACGCATCTTGGACTTGTGGTCCGAATGCCATGATTGCAACATCCGTTCCTTCACGTTCGACTTCCCATGTATCGAGCGAAATTTCGTGTAACGTCTCATCCATCGTTACACCGATTCCTTCCCCTCTTGGGAAACGGACAGCAATTGGTCCTTCATACTTCACAGCCGAATAAAGTAAATGTTGCAGTTCGTTCTCGTCTTTCGCCATGACGATCCGGATATTCGGAACGTGGCGCATGAACGCGATATCGAAGACGCCTTGGTGTGTTTCTCCGTCTGCTCCGACAAGACCTGACCGGTCAATCGTAAACGTCACGTCAAGATTTTGACGCGCGACATCGTGGACGAGTTGATCGTAAGCTCGCTGGAAGAAGGTCGAATAAATGGAAACGACGGGTTTCATCCCTTGCGTCGCTTGACCCGCCGCGAACGTGACGGCATGTTGTTCCGCAATCCCGACATCAAACATTCGGTTTGGGAACTCCTTCTCAAAGCAATCGAGTTTTGAACCGACGCTCATTGCCGGTGTAATCAATGTTAATTTTTCATCATCTCGTGCCATCTTCGTCAACGTATTCGCGACCGTGAATGAATAACTCGGCGCTTTCGATTTACCTTTGATGACTTCACCAGACTCCATCTTGTATGGTCCGAGACCGTGCCAGGTTCCAACTCCATCATATTCAGCTGGGCGATACCCTTTTCCTTTTTTCGTGATGACATGAAGCAGGACCGGACCTTGCTCTTTTTTGACGTAATTCAACTGTTCAATCAAATCCGTCAAGTCATGTCCATCGACTGGACCGTAGTAGTTAAAACCGAGTTCTTCAAAGAACATTCCTGGAACAAGTGCGCCTTTGACGGCTTCTTTTAGTTTTTCACTACCTTTTTCAAGACTTCCACCGATCAGCGGGATTTTCTTGATTAATGTCTCAAGTTCATCTTGCGCATAACGGACTTTACGTGAAGAACGAATACGACCTAACATCTGATGCATCGCACCGACGTTCGGTGCAATCGACATCTCGTTATCATTAAGGATGACGATGACATTTTGTTGTTCCGCACCGATGTGGTTTAAAGCTTCAAGTGCCATTCCACCAGTCAATGCACCATCTCCGATGATCGCAATCGCGCGGTCGTCATTTCCTTTTAACTCGTTTGAGACGGCAATACCCATCGCTGCCGACAACGAGGTCGAACTATGCCCAGTTTCCCAGACGTCATGAATGCTTTCATTTCGTTTCGGGAATCCGCATAATCCTTTGTGTTTGCGTAACGTATCAAACTGTCCCGCACGTCCCGTCAAGATTTTATGCACGTATGCCTGGTGACCGACATCCCAAACAAATTTATCGTTCGGACTATCAAATTCTCGGTGAAGTGCTAATGTCAATTCGACGACACCGAGATTCGGTGCTAAGTGACCACCCGTCGTAGCCAATTCTTCAATCAAAAAGCGTCGGATGTCGCCTGCGAACACATCGAGTTCTGAGACTGACATACGCTTTAAAAATGACGGATCCTGTATTTCTGTCAACTTCATACCTTACCGCCTCTTTTCCTTACATTCTTATATCGTTTGTACCCTACATTGTACTAGAACAATCTAACGAACGCCACATAACTGGCACATAAAAAAGACGACGCCAGGCGTCGTCGATCTCAATGGTCACGCTTGACGACGAAGTCGAGCAAGTCCTTAAGTGTCGTCGCTTCGACCGATAACGCATCAATCGCTTCCTCAGCAGCTTGTACTTGTGCCGCAAGAGCCGTCTTCGCACCCTCTAGACCAAGTAGTTTCGGATAGGTCGCTTTGTCGTTTCCTTCGTCACTCCCGACCGGCTTACCAATCTTTTCAGCATCTCCCGTTACATCTAAAATATCATCTTGAATTTGGAAGGCGATTCCAAGATGACGTCCGTAACGTTGTAAGTGGACTACATCATCTTCGTTTGCTCCAGCAAGAATTCCTCCTGCCTCAACAGCAAACACGAGTAATGCCCCCGTCTTGCGCCGATGAATCGATTCAAGAGCCTCGACATCATCAATGCCACCACGTTCACCGAGCATATCGTCAAGCTGTCCACCGACCATCCCGGCCGCTCCAGCTGCCATGGCGAGACGCTCGAGCAACTGAATCTTGATGTCTGCCGACGCGTCCGTCTCGAGTAAACAGGTAAAGGCATTCGTCAACAACGCATCGCCTGCTAAAATCGCTGTTGCTTCGTCAAACTCGATATGGTTCGTCTTACGCCCACGACGCATGTCATCATCGTCCATTGCTGGTAAATCGTCATGGATTAAAGAATATGTATGAATCATCTCAAGCGCTGCTGCCGTCGCGTCCCCTGTTGTCCGCGAGACACCGTATGCATCAAGGACAGCATAAATCAACGCCGGGCGGACACGCTTCCCTCCAGCATCGAGTGAATAGCGCATCGAAGCACGTAATTGTTCTGGTGCATCGAGTCGGGTCATAAATGATTCGAGCGCACGCTCGACTTGAGCTTTCCATTCCATCAAGGCAATCATTGTGCTCCCCCTTTTTCACGTAACGTTCCATCTTGTTCCAAGATTAAATCGAGTTTCTTTTCAGCTGTCGATAGTTTCCCCTGGCAAAGAGCAGTCAGTTTTACACCTTCCTCATACAACGTCATCGCTTGCTCAAGTGGGGCTTCCCCTTCTTCAAGCAATTCGACGATTTCTTCTAAGCGTTCTAACGCCGCTTCAAATGATTGTTCCGTGTCCATCTCACTCATCCTCTCGTTTCGCTAGAATACTTCCGTCATGAAACTGAATCCGGAAGGCGTCATCCGTCACTTGTTTTACCGATCGAACGAACTCTCCGTTTTGTTCGACATACGTATAACCACGTAATAAGACACGGGTCGGACTAACCGAGTCAAGGCGTGCCACCATTTGGTGCAATCGCTCATGCTTCATCTTCATGTACGGGCGAATCCGTTCCAACTGTTTACGCATCCGCTCAACTTCACGCGACTGCTCTTCAAGACGCTCCCGAACCGGAATCCGTGCTAAACGGTTCGATAGGTTTAACACGCCTTGCTGTTTCGTTAAAATGAGTTGTTTTCCGATCCGATTCAAGTTCATATCGGCCCGGTCAAGGCGCTCCTGTTTTAATCCAAGCAAAACGCGGGGAGACTTTAATCCATAACTCATCGCAAGCCGGGTTACTTGTTCCCGTCGGCTCTTGACGAAATAGTCATAGTTTCGTGTCAAACGTCGACTCAGTTCACCGACTCGTTTTTCCAGTTCGGCCGCCTCTGGTGTTACGAGTTCGGCTGCAGCAGTCGGTGTCGCTGCCCGGACATCCGCGACGAAATCACTGATGGTAAAGTCCGTTTCATGACCGACTGCAGAAACAATCGGGATCTGCGACTCATAAATCGCCGTAACGACGTTCATTTCATTGAACGCCCAAAGTTCTTCGATCGAGCCGCCACCGCGACCAATGATTAACACGTCACACGCCTGACGCGCATTCATCTGTTCGATGGCACGAGTAATTTGCGGTGCCGCCTCTTTCCCTTGAACGAGCACTGGCGCGAAGACGATTGCCGCTTGCGGATAGCGTCTCCGTAGTGTCGTCGCGATATCGTGAAGTGCCGCACCTTTTGGTGATGTGATGATTCCGACACGTTGCGGAAACGCCGGGAGCACTTTTTTTAACGCTGGATCGAACCACCCACGTTCTTCGAGTTGTTCTTTCAAACGGACGAAAGCTTCATACAGGGCGCCGACGCCATCTTCCGTCATCCGCTCGACGTAGAGTTGCATCTCGCCGGAAGCGAGATACACGGATAACCGCGCCGTCATGACGACACGCATCCCGTCTTTGATCGGTGATTTCAGGCGACTTGCGTCACGTGCGAACATGACCGCCTTCATCCGTGACTGGTCGTCCTTCAACGTAAAATAAAGGTGACCGGAAGAGTGTCGTTTAAAGTTCGACACTTCTCCCACCACCTGCACTTGCTGTAACAGCGAATCACTTTCAAGTTCACGTTTCACATACCCAACGAGCTCGGAAACTTGAAGTGGGTCATTCATCGTGCTGCCTCGATTGTATTATGGAGCAACATCGTGATCGTCATCGGACCGACACCGCCAGGAACGGGTGTGATCATCGAGGCGACCTCTTTGACCGAATCAAATTCGACGTCCCCGACAAGTTTACCGTCAACACGGTTGACACCGACATCGATGACGACAGCATCCGGCTTGACCATATCTGCCGTAATCAATTTTGGGACACCAACAGCGACAATCAAGATATCCGCTTGACGCGTCATCTCAGAAAGGTTTGCCGTCTTCGAGTGGCAGTAGCTGACTGTCGCGGATTCATTTAAAAATAACATCCCGACCGGTTTGCCGACGATTTGACTCCGACCGACGACGACGACGTGGCTGCCTTGGATCGGAACATTCATTTCTTTGACGAGGTGCAGAATTCCATTTGGGGTACATGGTAAGAACGTTGGTTCACCAATCATCATTTTCCCGACCGAGACCGGATGGAACCCATCGACGTCTTTGTCCGGTGAAATAGCGAAGATGACTTTACTCTCGTCGATTTGTTCCGGCAGGGGCAGTTGAACGAGAATTCCGTGGACACTCGCGTCTGCGTTTAGTCGTTCAATCAACTGGAGTAACTCCGATTCTGATGTCTCTGCCGGTAAACGAATCAAATCCGACTCCATGCCAATTTCTTGTGCCGCTTTTTCTTTCCCGCGGACATACGATTGGCTTGCTGGGTCTTCACCGATTAATACAACGGTCAATTTCGGTTGAATACGTTGTTCTTTCAGACGTGCGACTTCTTCTTTCAGCTTCAAACGATACGATTTTGCGATTTCTTTCCCATCGATTACTACTGCCATGATTTGTCCACTCCTCCAAAAAATTCGTTTCACTCTGCACCTTGAAAAAGGTTATCTTTATCTACTTATGAATTTTCTTTGACTGCTTGTTGTGCGACCTTACCAAGCACACCATTGACGATTTTCGTTGCTTCTTCGTCTGCGAACGCTTTTGTTAATTCGATTGCTTCGTTGATTGTAACGCGGATTGGAATTTTCGGTTCGAACATCAATTCATAGACGGCAAGACGAAGAATCGTCCGTTCGATGTTACCAAGACGCTCAAATGACCAGTTGACGAGCGCTGCCCGTAAATGTTGATCAATCTCATCCTTGTTCGTCTCTACACCAACTACTAATTGCTCTACAAATGTATCATATTCTTTGCCTTCTACTGCGAATTCAATGGCCTCTTGTGCAGACAAGTCAGAAAGTTCCATTTGGAACAAAGATTGTACTGCGAGTTCGCGTGCCATGTGTCGTTTCATCATGATTTCACGTGCTCCTTTTTTTGTCGTTCTCAATCAATTAGTTTAGCACATTCCCCTTTTAAAAAACATAGTGAACGCCAAAAAGACGGGAGTAAAATCCATCGACTCCCGTCATCGTTCATTTTACGATTGCTGCTTTTAACTCACGTTCCGCAAACTTCGTCGTGAAGGTTCCCCGGCGGAATACAGGATGCTGTAAGACCTTTTGATGGAACGGAATTGTCGTTTTGACACCCTCAATCCAAAATTCAGCCAAAGCACGCTCCATTTTCGCACAAGCTTCCTCGCGCGTCTCTGCATGGACAATCAATTTCGCAACCATCGAGTCATAGTACGGAGGAATCATGTAACCTGGATAAACGGCACTATCGATTCGGACACCCATACCACCTGGCGCGACGTATTGTGTGACGCGACCCGCATGTGGTCGGAAATCGTGATCTGGATCTTCTGCGTTAATCCGGCACTCGATTGAATGCCCACGGAACTCGATATCCTCTTGTTGAACTGCTAACGGGTGGTCGAGCGCGACTTGGAGTTGTGCTTGAACAAGATCAAATCCTGTAATCATTTCTGTCACCGGATGCTCGACTTGAATCCGAGTATTCATTTCCATAAAGAAAAATTCTTCTGTTTCTTCGACAAAAATGAATTCGATTGTTCCGGCACCCGTATAGTTGATGGCTTTTGCCGCTTTGACAGCTGCTTCTCCCATTTTCAACCGTGTCGCTGCGCTGACGGCTGGCGAAGGAGCTTCTTCAATCAACTTCTGCATCCGCCGTTGCACCGTACAATCTCGTTCTCCGAGGTGAATGACGTTCCCATGTCGATCGGCAAGCACTTGAACTTCGACGTGACGGAATTCTTCGATGAAACGCTCTAAATAAACATCGCTGTTGCCAAATGCTTGTTTTGCCTCGCGACGTGTTTCTTCCAGTCCATCAATCAGTTCTTGTTTTGTCCGGGCAACACGAATCCCGCGCCCTCCGCCACCTGCCGTCGCTTTAATGATGACCGGATAACCGATTTCTTCAGCGAGACCAATTGCTTCTTGATCCGTCACCGTTCCGTCAGAGCCCGGCACGACCGGGACACCACATTCAATCATCGTTTTTTTCGCGACATCTTTAATGCCCATCTGGCGAATCGCTTGCGACGTCGGACCGACGAATTGAATACCACATGCTTCACACATCTCCGCGAAGTCAACGTTTTCAGCCAGGAATCCGTATCCCGGGTGAATCATCGTTACGTTTCGATTTGTCGCAACGGCGAGAATATTCGTCACATTCAAATAAGAAGACGTCGAACTGACATCGCCGATGCAATATGCTTCGTCTGCCATTCGGACATGAAGTGCTTCTCGATCCGCTGTCGAATAGACAGCAACCGTCTGGATCCCAAGTTCCTTAGCCGCACGAATAATCCGAACGGCGATTTCTCCACGGTTCGCGATTAGTAGTTTTTCCATTCCCATCACCCCGCTCAAGGACGAATCCGGAAGAGTGGCTGACCAAATTCAACAAGGTCTCCATCTGCGACGAGAATTTCGACGACAGTTCCGGCAATTTCCGAATTTAAGTTATTGAATAGTTTCATCGCTTCTAAAATGCAGACGACTTGACCCACTTCGATTTGATCGCCGACTTTGACGAAAGCAGGTTTTTCAGGATTTGCACGTGAATAAAACGTACCGACCATTAGCGCGTTAATTGTGACCGTATCATCCTTCTCTTCCATGACTTCAGGTACAACGGCCGGCTTTTGTGCCGTTTCCACTACTTTTTGCTGGACAGGTGCCGCTGCGACCGCGTCGTGCTGAGATACTACGACACCGTCCCCTTGTTTTTTAAGCTTTAATTTATACGTGTCTGTTTCTAGAGAAAGTTCATTTACGTTTGATTGATCAAGCATTTCTAACACTTGTTTCAACTGATCGATTTTCATCTTCTTTCCATCCCCCATCTAAACATTCATTCTTAATATTATACCAGGTGCTAATGCCTACTCAAATATTAAGTTTAACTGGTCATACCAGAGGATGCAAGTACCGGCGAGTGAAAAAATACCCCTTGACTCGGAAACGAGTACGAAGGGGCATTGGCATATCTGTATTATCCGTTGTAGCGTCCTGTGAAATCACCTGTCCGCGTATCAACTGTTACTTTTTCTCCTGCTTCGATGAAAAGCGGCACATGGATGATGTGACCCGTCTCAACTGTCGCATTTTTCTTGACGTTAGAAGCTGTATCGCCTTTGACGCCCGGCTCTGCTTCAACAATCGTCATAACGATCGTGTTCGGAAGTTCGAGTCCGAGGATTTCGCCGTTGTAGACTGCGATTTGAACTTCCATGTTCTCAAGGAGATATGGAAGTGCTGCTTCAACTTGTGCTGTCGTCAATTCAAGCTGCTCATACGACTCCGTGTCCATGAAGACATACGTTTCACCCATTGGGTAGAGGTATTGCATCTTGTTACGCTCGATGTGGGCACGTTCGACGCGCTCGCCACCACGGAATGTCATCTCTTGGATGTTCCCGTTACGGATGTTACGCATTTTTGTCCGCACGAATGCTGCACCTTTACCAGGTTTTACGTGTTGGAACTCAAGGACTTGCCAAATCATTCCGTCTGAAGTTTTAATCGTCAAGCCTGTTTTTAAATCGTTTACTGATACCATACTGGTTCCTCCTAAATGTTCATCTTACTTAGAGTGTAATGAGTTCTTTCGATGAAGACGAAAGAATTTCGCGCCCTGATTCGGTAATCAAGACATCATCCTCAATTCGGCATCCACCAACTTGTGGCACATAGATTCCTGGTTCGACTGTCACGATCATCCCTGGTTCAAGCTTCGTTTCCGAACGGAACGAAAGTCCCGGTCCTTCATGCACCTCAAGACCAATGCCGTGACCAGTCGAGTGACCGAAGTATTCGCCATAACCAGCTTCTTTGATGATGTCACGTGTTAACGCGTCTGCTTCGATTCCAGTAATCCCTGGACGAAGTCCGTCTACGCCCGCAAGTTGTGCTTGTAAGACCGTATCGTAGATTTTTTGTAACTCGGAATTAATTGGACCGACCGCAATCGTTCGCGTAATGTCAGAGACGTAACCGTTCAACAATGCACCAAAGTCGAGTGTTACGAGCTCACCCGTTTCAATCACTTTTTGGCTCGCGACACCGTGCGGTAACGCTGAGCGGTAACCAGATGCGACAATCGTATCGAATGAAGACGACGTCGCTCCATGCTTACGCATGAAGAATTCGAGTTCGTTCGACACTTCGAGTTCTGTTTTCCCCGGCTGGATGTACGTCAAAATGTGTTCAAAGGTAGCGTCTGCTAGTTTTACCGCTTCCTTAACCATCTTAATCTCTGATGAATCCTTAATCAAGCGTAGGTTTTCGACGATTCCGGTCGTTGGAATCAGTTCGATTGCAGAAGCTTCATCATATGCTTCGAATAAACCAAGTGTCATCGTATCTTTTTCGACCCCAACCGCTCGCACGCGTGCGCCTGCGATGAGTTCACCCATCGTCGCCGGAATCGACCGATCGATTTGAACGATTTCCATTCCTTTGACTTGATCAGCAGCTTGCTCCGTATAGCGGAAATCCGTCACGAAATAAGCATGTTCTGCCGTAACGAGACACGCGCCACTTGAACCGGTGAATCCTGAAATGTAGCGAATATTTTCTGCCTTCGTCACGATAAGTCCTGGTAAGTCACGTTCTTTTAAAGCGGATTGTAATGCTTCAATACGATGTTGCATGTCTGTTTCCCCCTTTAAGTTATGTAGCGTCCGGATGAAGTAACGCTTCAGTAGCGAGTATATACCCCGTCATCCCAAGTCCACTGATGACACCACGACAGACCGGTGCGATGAGTGAGCGATGTCGAAACTCTTCTCGCGCATGAACATTCGATAGGTGCACTTCGATTGTCGGCACTTCAATCGCTGCGATCGCGTCACGTAAGGCGATACTCGTATGTGTGTATGCAGCTGCATTCAACACAATGCCATCATACCCCCGCGCTGCATGTAGAGAATCAATCAACGTTCCTTCATGGTTCGATTGTTCAAACGTAAACTCAACTTCCGGAAAACGTTCCATCATCAACGTTTCTAAATCATTCAACGTCTTTGCACCGTATGTTTCCGGCTCACGCGTTCCAAGTAAATTCAAATTCGGTCCATTTAAAACCAATACGCGCACATCATCACCTCCATTCGTCCTTCTGATTGTATCATAAGACGTTTTCCGTCTCCTAAAGATTCACCCGTCATCAAGCAGTCCCCCATAGTTTTTTTGAATAGAATCTAGTAAACTGACGATACACGATATTTTATTTGAGATAGGATGCGTTTAAATATGAAAACCGCAAAAGCTCCCGTCGGTGGACAAGCCATCGTCGAAGGCGTAATGTTCCAAAATGCGACACATGCTGTTTCTGCAATTCGTCGAAATGATGCGACGATTGAGACATTTGAACAGAAAAAGCCGATTCGTCCACGGATTGCGATTGGTAAACGAATCCCGCTTCTCCGCGGACTGTTCGCTCTTGTCGAATCATCTGCGAATGGAGCAAGCCACATGAACTTCGCAAGTGATCGTTACGGCGTTAATCCCGGAGAGGAAGAACCCGAAGAAACGAATCAAGGACAATTGACAAAATGGCTCGGTGTCGCTTTACTTGGTGTTTTATCATTCTTTTTCGGAAAGTTACTGTTTACGCTGTTGCCGGCATTCTTAGCCTCACTATTCAGTTCTTTCCCAGCATTATCCGGCCACTTCGTCCAAAACGTCATCGAGGCGTTGATTAAGCTGACCCTACTGTTTGGATATTTGTACTTGATTTCATTGACACCACTCGTCAAACGATTGTTTCAATACCACGGGGCGGAACATAAAGTCATCAATTGTGTCGAATCCGGTCATCCACTGACCGTCGAAAACGTCAGAAGAAGCAGCCGCCTCCATTATCGTTGCGGTTCAAGCTTCCTGATCTTCACAGTCATCGTCGGTTTCTTCGTTTATTTAATCGTCCCGACCGATCCATTATGGGTTCGACTCGCCTTCCGAATCGCTTTACTTCCCGTTGTCATCGGTCTGTCTTTTGAAGTTCTTCAATTAACAAATAAAGCCCAAAATATCAAGGGATTACGTGTCATCGCCTTGCCAGGCCTATGGTTACAGTACTTGACGACAAAAGAACCAGACGATTCACAGATTGAGGTTGCGATTTATGCGTTTGAAGCACTCGAAAAACAGGAAGATAACATACATGAGAATGCACTGGGTTAATCGATAACAGGGGTGATAATATGATTAGACAACGGATCGGCTCTACATTCGCACTTATCGTGTTACTGTTTGCTTTCGTCGGCTTTGGATATAAGCTTATCAATGATCCTGGCGGTCTGTTTTCACAATTACTGTTCGTTGCAGTTGTGGCGGGAATCATTTTCTTGATCTTTAAGTTCATGACGCGCAATAGCGGTGCTGCAAGCGGCGGAAACGCACAATATCGAAAATCAGTCGCGCAATCGAAAAAATTGCACGGTAAACGAGATCAAGGTCCGCGTCGAACAGACTTTAAGAAAAAACAAATCAAAACGGCGACGAAATCCTCGACTTCGAACAAAGTACGCCCACTTCGCGATCGGTCGAAAGGTCCTAATTTGACCGTCATCGAAGGTAAAAAAGGCAAAAAGAAAAAACGTGCTTTTTAATATTAAAAAGAGAGAGCTGCTAAAACACAGCCCCCTTCTATCGTTCGACCGTCAGCGACTCGTGTCTGCTGACGGTTTTTTATTCTGTCTCGACCCAACCAATGTACGGCAAATTGCGATACTCTTCTGCACAATCGATGCCATAGCCGACGACGAAGTAATCCGGAATCTCAAATCCAACATAATCTGCCGTCAACTCGACTTCACGACGCGCAGGTTTATCAAGTAACGTACAAATCTTCAAAACACCCGGCTTATGCAATTTCATATGCTCGCACAAAAAGCTCAGTGTATGTCCCGTATCAATAATGTCCTCGACAACAACAACATACTTCCCTTCGACATCCAGGTCTAAATCTTTTTTCAATTGAACGCGTCCAGAAGAGACCGTCTTCGCACCATATGATGAACAGGCAACGGTATCGATTTGAACACTTCCTTTAATTTGCCGCATCAAGTCCGCTGCAAAAACCATCGACCCTTTCAACACGACGACAAGGACAATTTGACGCCCGGCCGCATCCCGTTCAATCTCGATTGCGAGTTCACTCACTTTTTTAGCTAAATCAGTTTCTGAAACCAATTTTTCTTTGATGACGATTTCCATAGTATCCGGGTGAATTTCCACCCGTCACCCCCTTCGGTCATTTTCATCGTCAGTATAGCATAATCCGTTCAATTCACGTACTTTTTTATTATTTTATAACCAAATGTTCGTTTATAAGGCGTTTAACGTAAAAAAACAAGCCCACTCAGTCTTCTGGGTGTGCTTGTTGATAATTATGAAGTTCTTCCTGTAAAGCCGGGCGTTCAGCGAAAAATTGAATCATCCCATTGATTTTATCAAGTGCTTCGATACTCAAGTGATGTTCAATTCCCTCGACATCTTTATAGATTAGTGACTCTTCTACGCCGACAAGGCGCAAGAAATCCTCTAACAGCGCATGCCGTTCGACAAGTCGTTTCCCAATCTTTCTACCTTTTGCAGTCAACATGAGACCACGATACTTTTCGTAGACGAGGTACTCTTCACGGTCTAACTTTTGCACCATCTTCGTTACAGAAGAAGGGTGTACGCCTAATAGTTCTGCGATATCCGATACACGGGCATATCCTTTTTCTTCGATCAAGATATAAATTTGCTCTAAATAATCTTCCATACTCGGAGTCGGCACGACATCACCTTCCAATCTTTCGCTTTAACGTTTCCAGTTCCATTCATCACTACGATACTTCTCGGCTAACTGTTCAATTTCCTGCCATTGCCGCTCATTGAATTCAAGCGGAACGAATTCCAATTGAAGCGCATCCTCAAAACCACGTGTAAACGCATCACGAACTTCCTCGAATGACACTTTCCGGCCCGCGAGTTCATTCAAGGCAACCGCTTTCCCTGCAAAGCGTGACTTCATCCGTTGACGCATCGTTTCATCTTCATAAAGGAAGCAGTCAAACAATTCACCTTCATCAACCGATAGAGGCACTGATCCATGCTGAAGCACAACGCCTTGATGACGAACTTGAGCACTCCCCGCGACTTTCCGTTTTCCGACTGCCAATTCATAGTAAGAGGCTGCATCAAAACAAACGGCCGATTTCGGCTTTCGTAACTCTTCCTTTTCTTCTTCCGTCATCGGAACTGAAAATTCAACGGGAATACCGAGGTGATGATAGCCTTTCCGGATTCCTTCCGTCAACAGGCGATAACTTTCGATTACAGTTCGTGGTAGTCCTTCTGTCGCCTCTTGAATGACGACACTATATGTGAGTTCATCCGCATGTAAAACCGCTCGACCACCAGTCATCCGTCGAACGATTGGGATACCGAGTTCTTCAATTCGCTTTCGATCGATATCACGTGTCGCACGCTGGAAATGACCGACACTGAGTCCGCGTGGTTCCCATGAGTAAAAACGAAGCGTAGGCGCAATCTCTCCTCGCCCGACAAAAGCAATCAATGCTTCATCAATTGCCATGTTCATTGCCGGCTCTAATGCTTCGGTCGTCAATACTTGCCATTTCTTTATCAAGCGAACACCCCCAAAACGTTTCCGTATAAGTGTATCAGACCCTTTCTATCCTGCGCAACGACGAGTCGATTGCCGAAATCGATTTCGTTTACTATAATGATAGAGATGTTATATGAACGAAGGGGTTGGAAGTTGAATATGGAAACAGGCACAATCATCACAATCGTCTTATGGGTGGCATTGATTGCTTATGTCGTCTGGCGTTTCATGCCAGTCAAAGGCATCACAAAACTCTCGCAAGAGGAATTCCGCGCGAACTACCGTAAGGCACAAATCGTCGACGTCCGGGAAACACAAGAATTTAAAGGCGGTCATATCGTTGGCGCGCGTAACATTCCGGTTAGCCAAATGAAGATGCGTTCGAAAGAGCTTCGTAAAGATATGCCGATCTACTTGTATTGCCAAGGCAGCATGCGATCTTCACAAGCAGCTAAAGTCTTGAAAAAAGCCGGCTACACGAACTTGTACCAGCTTAAAGGCGGTTTCAAACAGTGGACTGGAAAAGTCAAACGTAGCTAATTCACTATTCAAGCGAAAAACCCTTCCTACGCCTCAGGCTCAGGAAGGGTTTTTCGCTTGTCGACTCATTGACGAGACGCTCTGATTAAAAAGGTCGTGAACGACAAAAATAGGCATAGAAATGACCGATGATCCAGTAAAAATAGAATCATCGGTCATTTAATTAATGTCGACTGGAAACGTCCGTCATAGGAATCGATCTTAGTCTGACTTACGAGTCAGTTCGTTTTCAGTAACCGTTATGCATGGACTTCCTGTTTCGGCTCATAACGCAACACCGGTTTACGCGCTGCCAACGTCTCGTCCATCCGTTTGACGACCGTCGTATGCGGTGCGTTCAGGACGACATCTGGCGTTTCTTCGACTTCACGTGCGATTTGGAGCATCGCGTCACAGAACGCATCGAGTGTTTCTTTCGATTCCGTTTCCGTCGGCTCAATCATGATACACTCTTCGACATTTAACGGGAAATAGATTGTCGGTGGATGGTAACCGAAATCAAGCAGTCGTTTTGCGATATCAAGCGTCCGCACGCCAAGTGCCTTTTGGCGACGACCCGACAAGACGAACTCATGTTTACAATAGACATCATACGGTGCGTCATATGCGCCTTTGAGGCGTGCTAACATATAGTTTGCGTTCAAGACAGCTTCTTTCGAGACACGGGCGAGACCTTCTCCGCCCATCGTCCGAATGTAGCTGTAGGCGCGGACATTAATCCCGAAGTTTCCGTAGAATGGTTTGACACGTCCGATTGCATCTTTGCGATCATAATCAAGGATGAATCCTTCGTCTGTTTTTGCGACGATCGGTTTCGGTAAATAAGGGATCAAGTCTTGTTTGACACCGACCGGACCTGAACCAGGACCACCACCACCGTGAGGGCCGGTAAACGTTTTGTGGAGGTTCAAGTGAACAACATCGAAGCCCATATCGCCGGGACGTGCAATCCCCATGATGGCATTCGAGTTTGCTCCATCGTAATACAATTTCCCGCCTGCTTCATGGACTGCTTTTGCGATCTCGACGATATCCGATTCAAACAATCCGAGCGTGTTCGGGTTCGTCAACATTAAAGCCGCTGTATCGTCTCCCACTTTGCTCTTTAAGTCTTCTAAGTCAACAAGACCTCGCTCATCTGACAAGACCGTCACGGTATCAAATCCTGCGACAGACGCCGATGCCGGGTTCGTGCCGTGTGCCGAGTCTGGAACGAGTACTTTCGTCCGTTTGAAGTCGCCGCGCGCATGATGATAGGCTTTGATCAACATCAATCCAGTCCACTCTCCGTGTGCCCCTGCTGCTGGTTGAAGCGTCACTTCATCCATTCCCGTGATGACTGCTAACTTTTCTTGTAAGTCATACATCAAACCGAGCGCTCCTTGAATGCTCTCAACCGGTTGAAGCGGATGAATGTGGGCAAACCCGGGAAGTCGTGCCATATCTTCATTGATTTTAGGATTGTATTTCATCGTACATGAACCGAGCGGATAGAACCCGGAATCCACACCGTGGTTCCGGTTTGAAAGTGCCGTGTAGTGTCGTACGAGATCCAGTTCCGAAACTTCCGGTAACGCGACGTCTTCTTTTCGGACAAAAGAAGCTGGCAACATGTCTTCGATTGCTTCTTCTTCGACCGTCGCGAGTGGTAACGCATATGCGACACGACCGGGTTTTGAGATTTCAAAAATCAATGTTTGTTCGCTTGATTTATGCATGAGTTAATCCCCCTAACGCTGACACGAATTGATCGAGCTCTTTTTTCGTCCGTAATTCTGTTGCACAGACAAGCATTTCACGACTTCGTTTTGCGTCGTATGTGCCGAGCGGCAATCCACCGATAATTCCCGCTTTAAGCAATTGACGACTTGCTTCTTCCGCATCGATTGGTAATTCGACGACGAATTCATTAAAGCTCGGTCCATCATCGACGATGCGGAAGCCGGCTGCTTTCAATGATTTTTTCAAGGCATGTGCCGTTTGCAAGTTGCGGACCGCTAAATCACGAATCCCTTGTTTTCCGAACGCGCTCATCGCAATCGATGCCGCCAATGCGTTCAATGCTTGGTTGGAACAAATATTTGATGTCGCTTTATCACGACGAATGTGCTGTTCGCGAGCTTGGAGCGTCAAGACGAAACCGCGTTTGCCATCCTCATCCACTGTCTGACCGACCAGGCGTCCTGGAATTTTACGCATTAAGGCTTTTGTCGTCGTGAAGTAGCCACACGTCGGTCCACCAAAACTTTGGGGAATCCCGAACGGTTGGCAATCGCCAATCGTAATATCCGCACCGAGTTTCCCAGGTGCTTCAAGCAGTCCGAGGGCAAGCGGATTGGCTGAGACGATAAATAAACCGCCTTTTGCATGTGTTGCATCTGCTAACGCTTGTAAATCTTCGACGCGTCCATAAAAGTTCGGGTATTGGACGATGACACATGCGATATCATCAAGTCCGTCTAATTGTTCGATTGCCGTCTCGCCGTCCCGTAATGCAAGCGTCTTGACATCGAGCCCCGGCCCTTTCGCATACGTCCGAACGACATCATGTGCTTCCGGATGAACCCCATCCGACAAGACGATCGTCTTTTTCTTTTTATGGGCACAGGCAAGCATTGCCGCTTCCGCTAGTGCTGTAATGCCGTCGTACATCGATGAGTTCGCGACATCCATTCCTGTCAATTCACAAATCATCGTCTGAAACTCGAAAATCGCTTGCAGTTCCCCTTGTGAGATTTCAGGTTGATAGGGTGTATACGCCGTATAGAATTCTGAACGCAACAACATATGATTGACGACAGCCGGTGCATAGTGATCGTAAATGCCTGCACCGAGGAACGATGGATATTGCTTCGTATTCATATTTTGGTCAGCAAGCTTCGAGAGTGTCCGAATCAAATCTGTTTCCGGTAGCGGAATCCCGACTTCTTCTAACGTCCCTTGGTCGCGGACAGCGGCTGGAATGTCTGCTAGTAAATCTTCAATCGAATTTGCACCAATCGTCTGTAACATCTCTTTTTCATCTTCTTGCGTCATCGGTAAATAACGAAAATCCATCTATAAGTCCCCCTTAGTTGGCTCGACGATAAAACGGTGTGTTCACACGTTTTGCGGCTAGTTTCTTTCCACGTACTTCCACTTCGAACTGGTCCTCTGTCGCATATTCTGCTGGTACGAGCGCCAAGGCAATGGCTTTACCGATTGTCGGCGGCAACGTCCCTGTCGTCACAAAACCAACAGTCTCTCCATTCAGTAAAACCGGAGCATCCTGACGGACAATCCCTTTATCGACGAGTTCAAGTCCAATCAAACGGCGTGGTGCGCCTTGTTCTTTTTGTTGTGCGAGCACATCTGACCCGATGAATTTTTTCGCTTGTGGTTTGACGGCAAACCCCATCCCTGCTTCGATTGGTGAAATCGTCGCCGATAACTCATGACCATAGAGTGGTAAACACGCTTCAAAACGTAAAGTATCACGCGCGCCAAGACCACATGGAACGACACCTGCTTCAAGTAGTGTCTTAAAGACATGTTCTGCATCTGCTGCCGGCATATATAACTCGAATCCGTCTTCTCCCGTATAACCACTGCGCGAAACTAACATGTCGATGCCTGCCACTTTCCCGTAAACGAACCGGAAAAATTTAATTTCATTTAATGCGAGCTCCGTCATCGACGACAGGACTTCTTCTGCTTTAGGACCTTGGACGGCAATCTGCCCATACGCATCCGATTGGTTTTCAAGTAACACGTTTCCTTCCAGATACGAACGAAGATGCGCTTCATCTTTCTCGATATTCGAGGCGTTGACGACTAGTAAATATTTTTCCTCTTCCAGTCGATATACGAGCAAGTCATCGACCGTCCCACCATCTTCTTGACATAAAACATTGTATTGAGCCTGTCCAATGGCGATCTTAGAGATATCATTCGACAGCGTCTTTTGAAGAAACGCTAATGCTTCAGGACCTGTCACTAACAATTCTCCCATATGAGATACATCGAACATCCCTACTTGTTCACGTACTGCAATGTGTTCTTCCTTGATTGATGAAAACAGAACCGGCATTTCAAACCCTGCAAAATCGACCATTTTCCCCATCGGTGCGATCGTTTCAAACAATGGCGTTCTCTTCAATGTCGTCTGACTCATACATATCCCCCTATTTACGAACATTTTATGTTCCTTTTCTCTTTAATGTTCAACTTTCATTTACATTCTATCAACTTCAAACCTATTTTTCTAGGTTTATTCGGAAATTGAACAAAACTAAAGAGAGAAAGGACAAAGTCCCTTCTCTCCTATTGTTTCACATTCGCTCAATGAAAGCCATTTCAAAATTGCTTGAGTCCAGCTGTATGTTGAACTTCTGTTGAAAGTCGTTGCCCTTCAACCATTAGTTGACGCGCCCCTTGCTCAACACGCTTCCCTTCACTCACAAGATGATCGACATTTCCTTTAATTTGATCAATCCGATTCGTCGTATGGTCGACGCCTGCCTGCAACGTTTGCTGGCGGATCGTAAATCGCTCCAACAACTGTTTCACAAGCCGTAAGTCTTGTGAAATCTTCTTTTTATAAAGCACAAATCCATAAGCAACTAAGCCGAGGATCGCTACTACAATGATTCCAATGTTAATCCAAATCATGACTTTTCCTCCAATACCGATTCTATTTCTGCCGTTAGCTCCCGAATCGATTTCATTCCCTCTAAACGAAGATCCGCACCGTCTGCATAGATAGGACGTCTGCGCATATACAAAGACTTCACAGTCTCGTACTTCCCTACTAAGGGACGATTTCGGTCCGACTCAATTCGTCTCCAAATCGAATCGAATGGTGTATCAATCCAGATTACCGTACCCGTTTCCTTCATCCATGTACGATTTTCGGGTCGTTCAATGATTCCACCACCCGTGATGACAATTTGTGATTGACTGTTTCGTAACAATTCGCTTTCGCGCGCTCGAAACCCTGCCTCACCATGTGCTGCAAAAAAATCAGCAATTGATTGACCATACTCTTGAACAAAACGTTCATCCAGTTCATCTACGTCATATCGTTCGCTCAACTTCCGACCAATCGCTGTTTTACCAGTTCCCATAAAACCAATTACATAAACCTTATCCATCCGAAACGACCGCCTCGATTCTTTGTCCATTATCTAAGATTGCTTCCATTTTAAAGCCTTTATCCGTTCGGATACAAGTAACTCGTCCAATCGGATAACGGATCGTCTCATCTTGGCGACAGTCATGTGATGCCGCTCTGACAAGGGACTCGAGTTGAAGCGCCTCTTGCTCTAGCTTATACTGTTTGATGGTCTCATCCATCCGCATACAACCTAGTAGCATCATGGCACCAATTCCTATCAGAATCAATAAGGTTTGAATCAGGATGAAGCCGGTTTCTTGCAGGCGTAAGTTCGAGACCGCTGATTGAGTTCGATTACGATTCGGGCACCGTCTTCTTTGATTCGATAATGCGTCACGTCGTGGGCATACGTCAGTTCGCCTCCAAACTCTTTTTTGAGCCGTATTTGATTTTGTACACGAACGAGCCGCCATTTAATCGGCTCCTCTCCTGGATCGACATCCCGCCCCCTCAGCTCTTCTCCTACTAATCCACACTCAATGCTGCGCCACATCAATCGTTCGACGGTATGAAAAAACAGGTCCTCTTCCATCCATTCTGTTTGGTTGGCGTTGCTAACGAGTTGTGTCATCGTCAATAATCCAAGGAGTAATAGAGGACTCAACCAAAGGACCATTGAAATTTCGAGGAGGGTCGTTCCGGATTCGGCTCGCAAGGCATAACGTTTCAAGACACCACTTCCCTTCCTCGACACGATACCCCGTCGAATCACCCGCCACTTGCTTCGATGCCATCTCGTCCAAGCGCCGTGTCTCAACAATTAACTGTGTTTTTTGTTTTTCGAAATTCAAGTAAGGATCAATCGCTAATACTAAGAACAAACTGATGGCGACAAGTGAGAGCATCACTTCAAGGAGAGTGAATCCACGCTCTTCCTCCGAGCAAACAACTCTTTTTACCTTTGACCGCATGCCATTTCACCTCATTTGTTGAATCAACATTTGATAATTTCCGAGGAGGAATTTTATTTCATATTCTTGTTTTGCTGAACGGCAGTACCACGTCGAGGCATAGGTCGAATGATAACTTTTAAAGTAAATCACTCGCCCGGTCGTCGGGATGATACAACTATGACCAGGTTGAAACGTTCTCTGCCACAGGATTCGATCGTTCACCATGATAAAATATCCCGCCCCGTCTGCACGCCATCGAAATTGAATGGTATTTTGATTATCCGTTTTAGAGTATTGCAGCAACCGTAACGTCTGAAAATCTTGCCGCATCATCGCAATATCTTGTTCGAGTAAATAAATTGCCGGGCGCCGATCAATAACAGTCGGCAATAACAATAAGCACAGCAGACCTGTAATCATTAAGACTCCACTCATTTCAATCAATGTAAACCCGTCACTTCGTAAGTTCGCCTGTTTTTGAATCATAGGTATACGTCTCCTGATCGCAGAGCAGTTCATTTGGTTTTTCAGCAGTACCACGGTTAATCGTCTGCAATGTTTCCGGATATTTTTTTTCTTTCGCATAATAGAGGTTGACCTCGGAACGAATGACACGGATGTTCGCTTCACAACTAACACCTTTCGCTTGATCTTTCCCGCTCGTCATCGTCGGAATTAATACGAGCAGCAGTAGCGAAATAATTAATAAGACAGCAGCCATTTCAAGTAAAGTGAATCCACGTTCGTTTTTCAAGAATCGTCTCATAATCAAAACTCCTTCTTTCTTCAAAATGGAAGTTGTTGAATCGCCAGTTGGATCGGGTAGTACAAAATAAAAAATAAGCTGCCTGTCATGATCGTCAAGCCTCCATACAAGACCGGTTCAATCAACAGCAGTTTTTTCTCTAACTCTTCTTCAATCGATTCATGCAACAAACTGGCTTGTGCTAGCAATAATGGACCTAGGTCACCACTTTCTCGAGCAAGGTGAACGAGCCCAACGGTTTCAACATCAATGATTTGTTCTTGTAAGATGGCTTCAGATAACGAGGTGCCCGCTTGTTGATGTTGGTGAAGCATCGCGTACATTTGTTGTTTCTTTCCCGTCTGTCCCTGTTCAAGCGAGCGGAAAGCCTCTTCTAACGAGAAACCTGCGTCAATAAAGGAACCAATCTCAATCGTAAACAAGTAACTGTAATACAACTGAAGGAGTTTCTGAATGATTTTAAACTGTAATAGCCGTTTGACCGGAATCAGACGAAAGGTGAGAAGGAGGATTGAAAGTAACAGAATCGGAGTCGCTGCAAGGACGTACTTGGCTGAAGGGTGTAAAATTAAGACTAAAAAGCGCGGAAGACTTTCTGGACTCGACATCTCGAGTAGGGAAGGAAACACGTAGAGGGCATAAAACATGAAAAGTAACATCAAGCTTGAGGCGAGGACAAGTGGATACCGCGCCATTTTCCAAAATTTCTTTTTCATTTGATTTTCTAACTCCAGCAAGCGAATGACCTGTTGTAAAATCATCAAGGGGCGTTCCGTTTGATCACCCACCTGAAGCAGACGCTGGAGCGAAGGGGACAAGGCGAGTGGTTCTAATGCGATGGATAACGGATTTCCGCTCTCTAACCGACGTTTGATTTCTTCAATGACCGGCAGAAGGATCGGCTCTTCGAATCGTTGTAAGATTTCTAACGTTTCTTTCGTCGAAATGCCTTTTGACAATAGTCGATGAAATCGGTTTAAAAAGCGACATTTGCTGTTCGTGTTAAGTTTTCTACTGTACAGTGGACATACCCCTCCTCCCGGTAAAGATGAATGATTTTTTTACAGACCGCTAACTCCTCCCCTGAAATCCCTAGCGATTTTAAGCGTAACAACACTTCATTGACTGTTCCGGCATGTAAAGTAAATACGACGACGTGCCCACTAAGAGCAGCATTGATCGAGAGTCGTGCCGCTTCAGCAGTTCGAACTTCCCCAAAAGCAATCCAGTCCGGGTCTGCCCGAAGAATTTCCTCAAAACAACGTGTCGCGTCAAAACCGGCCTTTTCATTTAACTCAAGCTGTAAGACACCAGGCACCGTACATTCGACGGGGTCCTCGACAGAGATGATCCGCTTGCCTTCCATCGATGCCATCAAGGAATAGAGCATCGTCGTCTTACCTGCCCCCGTCGTCCCAGAAATGATGATACAACCGTGACTTTGTTGTTGAAGCCATTCTAAATCCTCAATCGGATTGAGAAGCGTCGATGCAATCTCACTCGAGACAACCGCCCGGTAGAAGCGCCATGACATCGCGTCCCCGTGACGACTTGGTAAAATCGAGACCCGCATCCCGCTTTGGTCAACCGGATAGACACCACTTTGCGGAATCCGTTCATTTTGTTCTTTCAAGTTGGATTCATAGCGAATATGACTAACGATTGAACTGTATTGACTAAAAGGGATTGCTTCTTGTTCCTTTAATCCGTCGGCCGTCCTACAAATGACACGCGCCATCTGTTCATCTGGAACAAAATGCACATCGGTGACACCACCTTTTGCAAATCGCTGAATCAATTGACTGACAAGTTCTCTCAACATGACACCTCCTTACTTAAAAAAGTACAAAAAAAAAGAAGCCCGAACAACTCGGCTTCTTTAAGATACTTGGGCGATTAAGCGTGCTTTGCGCTTCGCTAGTGTTTCAAGACCTGGTTTATCATACCCGATTACGAGTTGTTTGCCATCAGTAATGATTGGACGACGTAACAGTTTCGGATTATCACTCATCAATCGGAGTAGTTCGCTTAATTTCATATCCTCTACATCAATCCCAAGATCTTTGAAAGCTTGGCTGCGTGTTGCGAGTAAACTTTCGATGCCGTCTGTCGATAATTTCAACAATTCCATCAATTCGTCCACTGTCGGAGCATTTCTGAACAGATGGCGTTCTTCTACATCAACATGTTCCTCTTTTAACCATGATTTCGTTTTACGACAAGATGTACAGCTCGGATACGTGAAAAATATCAACTCATTTGCCATTGTTGCTCCTCCTCTCAAAATATGCGCTTCTCATTACAGAAACTATACCACGGTTTTTTTACTTTGTACACCTTTTGTACAACTATTGTACAACTTTTTATTAAACTTCATCTTTTGTTCACAGTTATTCCTTAACAAACACTAGAACATGATGGACGGATGATTGTTTGCTTGGTAAAATAAGTACGTATATTGACTATCTGTCGGATTTAGGGGGTTATATGAATGGGGAGAATGTACCGCGTACTCGGATTTTGGACTGGAATCATTGCAGTCATGGCATTTATCGGCGCACTCGGCGGCGACGCGAGCTCAAGTGAGCATACGGATTCATTTTTAGTTATGGGCTTTGTCTTCTTGGCACAAACTGTCTTCTTTGCAGCATTAGGCTATCTTCGCCTAACTGAAAAAACGTATGTCTACATCTTTGCAGCTTACTTAACAGTATTCTTTATCGTCTTCACGTATTGGTCCAACTTCCAGATGTAAAATAAAAAAACGCCTTTTCTTCAATCGAAGAGAAGGCGTTTTTTTACACGTAATCAAAAGAACGGGTTGTTCTTAACTTCTTGACGCAATGTTGTCGTCGGACCATGTCCAGGGTAAAACGTCGTGTCATGCGGCAACTCAGCGATGATTCGATCAATCGAGCGCATCAACGTGTCTTGGTCGCCACCATGTAAGTCCGTCCGCCCAACACTCTGCTTAAACAACAAATCGCCGGCAAAGGCAACCCGTTCATTTTTGAAGTAGAACGTAACGCTACCAGGCGAATGCCCAGGCGTTTCGAGAACATGCATGTTAAAACTACCGATTGAGAGTGGTCCAGGCTCTAACCGATGCTCAGCCGGTTTGACTTTGACCGGCGGCACACCAAACTTAGACGATCCATTTAAATCGGGATTCGCCAACCATTTTGCTTCTTTTTGATGAAGATAGACTGGAGCCGATGTGAATCGTCTCAACATGTCAACGCCACCGATGTGATCAAAATGAGCGTGTGTTAAGAGGATTGCTTCGACTTGCGCGTTCCGCTGTTCGATTTCGTCAAAGAAACGCATATCTTCCGTTCCCGGATCAATGACGAGACATTTCCCATCTCGAAAAAGAAGGTATCCGTTTTCCGAGGCGATACCTGAAGTAATACTTACGATTTCCATATGATCAGACTCCTTTTAAACATCATTCTTTTCTACTATACACGAAATTGTCGAAAGTTCCCTCTTCCCCCTCTCGACTTTAGGCGGATAGTCAGCTAAACTAAAAAGTGAGATTTAAGTGAAATCTTCGTGAACTTCATAACGTGATTTTTAAGGGGGAGTACGTCATGCATTTGGATCAACCAATCGGTTGGCTTTTCTTCATCGTAGCACTCGTCGGTGTTTGGGCCGTCGTCCGTTCACTTAAGAAACGCCAAATGTTTCCACTCGTATTTGCTGGACTGACTGTTGTACTATTCGGCTGGTTCGGTATTGCGACGCTGATTTTCGGTGGAATCCCATCGTAATCGTTGGATAAACATTAAAAAGGTGAGCTTTCTCGTCGAGAAGGCTCACCTTTTTTGTCGTCATAAGTCTTGCGAAACGAATCATGCGAACAAAAGAAAGCCGAAATCCCTTAAGACGTAGAGGGATTTCGGCTATTTTAGTGTTTATCACGACTTATTTAGACTTTTGTAAGAAACGTAGCAAGTCACCGTAAATGACTTTGTCCGACAGACCGAGTTCTTTTTCTGACTGCTTGACTGCCTCTTTACAGATGGCTCCATTTTCTTCATCCGTCACTTCTTCACCTGTTTTCCGGTCATAACACGTTTCTTGTGTATAAACGGTTTTATCGGTGATGATAGACCCATCACGGAACAAGGCGTAATCTTTATGTTCTTTTGAGAACAAGTCTGTTCCGAATAAGACTTCATCCTTAAAGTCTTTTCCTAATAGGTGGAGCAACGTTGGTTTCATGTCGATTTGACTCGCCACTTCTTCGTGCTTCACACCTTTAGTTTGTCCTGGTAAGTGAATGACGAACGGAACACGTTGCAACTGAGCGACGTCATATGCCGTCAACTCATCTTTTTCGAGGAGTTCCGCCATCGCCGCGTTATGGTTCGTCGAGATTCCGTAATGGTCTCCATACAACATGAAGATTGTATCGTCCCATGTACCATCCTCTTTCAGACCATCGATGAACTTACCGAGTGCCATGTCTTGGTATGCGAGGGCTTGGACATAATGATTCAATGTCGTCGAGCTCGTCTCAAGCGGTGGGACGAGTTCATCTTCCGGTTTCGGCATTTCGAACGGATAGTGGTTCGTCAATGTGATGAACTTCGAATAAAACGGACGTGGAAGATCTTTCAACATTGGTAACGACTGTTCAAAGAACTTATCGTCGAGTAAACCCCACTCCGTTAAATCATCCGGGTTACCGAGATCATAATCGGTCTCTGAGAAGAAACGATCGACACCAAAACTGTTGTAAACGATGTCACGATTCCAGAACGATTTATTGTTCGCATGGAACACGGCAGAATAATAGCCGTCTTCTTTTAACATCTCTGGTGTTGCCCGGAATTCATTTTCCCCATTCGTAAAGAACGCAGAACCACGACCAAGTGGATAGATTGAATTCTCTAAGATGAATTCAGCATCCGATGTCTTCCCTTGTCCCGTATTATGGTAGAAGTTATCCCATGAATGTGACTCTTTAATTAATTTGTTTAAGTTCGGTGTGATTTCTTGACCATTCGGCGCTTTCAGGCCAACCGCAAATGATTGGGCCGATTCGAATGACATCACGATGACGTTTTTACCTTCGTACTTACCGAACATGACCGGGTTCGGCTCAGCATACTTCGACGCGACGAAGTTTTGAACTTCCGACAATTCAGAACTGTCCGCAAGAGCTTTTTGTGCTGATGTTTTTGATTGAATCAACGCGTCATACATATGGAAGTTAAACGTTCCGATATTTTTGACGAGTAGTTCGCGGTCAAATGCCCGTGTCAATAGTTCCGGACGTTCCGTTTCAGCAAGTGCCAAGTTTCCAAGGAAGACAGCAGTTGCTGCGACGAACGCTAAAATCGCGCGTCCTCGTGACGCGACATTTTTAGACATGTCCATTTTCCGTAAGAAGAATGGAAGAATCAATAGATCGCCGACAATCAATAAGTCTGCCCATGTCAACAATGATGTAAGCGATGCTGAGACCGTCTCAGCATTTGATGTTTGGAACAAGACCGGTAACGTCAAGTAGTCATTGAAAAAGCGGAAGAAAATGATGTCCGCATAAAGAACGAGCGTCGCCAGGACGAGTATTCCGTAGATGAACCATTTTTGAACGTTACCACGGAAGAAGAAACTAAATCCAAACATGAAGAGCGCCGAACTGATTGGATTAATCAGTAAGATGAATGCTTGTGCTGAATTCGTAATCGGAACATCGAAAAACAGCGTGTATGCTACATACGTTTTTAACCAAATCAACAATGTCGCAATCCAAAAAAGTTTATGTTCTGTGTAGGTGCTTTTCACACCTTGGCCTACCTTTAGTCGCATGCGCGACCAAATGCCAGAGTCTTGCTGCATAAAAACCTGCCTCCTAATATACGTGTGTTCTTGACCTGGAACTTTTACACGTCAATCCATATTCTATTTATACCCGTATCACGTGAAAATTTTACGCTTACTTTTACAAAAATGCAACCTGAACAAAGCAGATACTTAACAATCACATACTTTCCTTACGTTTGTAAACAAAAAAAAGATTCGCAAAAGCGAACCTTTTTCTGAAATTTAATGAAATCATTTTTTCAAGAACATTTGTTTCGCAAGCCATGCACAACCGATGACACCTGCGTCATTCTCAAGTTCAGCAATTTTGAAAGTCGTCGACTCAAACACACGCGGTAACGCGAAGCGTTCAAATTGTTTTTTGAGCGGTACCATCAAAGCATCCCCTGCTTTTGAAACCCCACCACCGATAACGATCATTTCCGGATTGATGCTGTTCGCGAGATTCGAGATTGCTAATCCGAGATGGAACGTCACTTCCTCGACGACTTCCGTCGCAACCCGGTCGCCTTTCGTATAGGCATCGAAGACATCCTTCGCCGTCACGGCTTGAATATCGTTCAGAACCGTTTCCTGTCCTTTTCGTTTTTCGAGCCCGAGACGTGCTACACCGGTCGCAGAGGCGATCGTTTCAAGACATCCTTTTCGTCCACAACCGCACAGGACGCCGCCTTCTGCTAACATCGTGATATGCCCGATTTCTCCTGCCATCCCGACTGTCCCGTGAACGATTTGACCGTTCGTAATCAATCCACCACCGACGCCTGTCCCGAGTGTCACAGCAAGTAACTCCGTCGCTCCACTACCGGCACCTTTCCACATCTCACCAATTGCCGCTGCATTCGCATCATTTTCAATAACAGCCGGTAAACCCGTCAATCGTTCAAATTCACCAATCAACTCAAAGTTATTCCAACCGATGTTTACGGCACGTTCGACGACACCGGTATTAAAGTCGATGAAGCCTGGTGCACCGATTCCGGCACCAACGAAGTCTTCCGGACGTTTATTACTCTCTTTACATTTCTCAAAAAAAGATGTCGCGATGTCGCCTGGAATCTGTTCCCCATCATTCAGGATAACCGTCTCGATCTCCCATTTTTCAACGATGATGCCTTGTAAATCAAGAATTGCCATCTTGACTGTCGTTCCACCAATATCAATCCCGAGTAACCATTTCATCTGCATAGCTCCCTTATTCGTAAATGATTTCATCTCTATTAGTTTAGCTGAACGGCAATCTTGTGCAAAGGGTTGCACAAGATTTTTTTCTTACGAATGTCGTGATTTTTTCAATTCATGTGCCAAAATCACTTTCGCTGAATCATATTGCTTTTTTTCTAACACACCGGCTTGCTCGAGCTCATCGAGTTCGAGCATCATCATTGCTATATCCGACTCGCGATCGCCTAAATAGACAATCGTCCCGTACGTTTTCAATAACTGTTGCACATCATAAAGTGTTTTCATCATTCATTTTCTCCTTCACGAACACATTCAGTAAATCATACGTCGCTTGAAGTGACGCTTCATGCGTCCGTTCATACGAGTGACTCGATTCGATTCCTGGACCAAGCAGTCCATGACGGACGTCGTGCCCCGCACTGACGGCTGCTGAAGCGTCAGAACCGTAATATGGATAGATATCGACCTTATACGGAATCGAATGGCTTTGGGCAAGACGTGTGAACTGATGACGTAATGCAAGGTCATACGGTCCTGAGCTATCTTTCGCACAGATTGATACCGTATATTCATCCGAGTGTTGTCCTTCTCCTAATGCGCCCATATCGACAGCGATGTATTCTGCGACGTCTTCAGAAAAACCGGCATTCCCACCAAATCCGACTTCTTCATAATTCGAAATCAGAATTTGCGTCGTATGCGGTAATGTCTCGTTTTTCCACTCCTTGATCAGTTCGAGCAACAGGGCGACGGATGCTTTATCGTCCAGATGACGTGATTTGACGAAACCTGTTTCGGTATGAATAAATCGCGGATCGAACGTCACGATGTCACCGACTTCAATCCCTGCTACCCGTGTTTCCTCTGCCGTCGTTGACCGGATGTCGAGTCTCACTTCGATATTCGTCGCATTTCGCTCTTCCGTGTTCGTCACGCGTGACGTATGGACGCTTGAGTGATGGAACAAAATCGTTCCTGAAACGGTCTGTCCGTCCATTTTATGGACGAGACAATTTTCACCTTCGATTGCCGTCCACGCATAACCGCCAAGTTGTGATAACGTCAGTCGACCTGTTGGCAAAATTTCTTTGACCATCGCCCCGAGCGTATCGACGTGTGCTGTCAACAAACGAATCCGTGAAGACTGTCCGGGCAACGTAGCGAGCAATGCTCCCTTTTCTAACTTTTTATACGTAATTCCTTCTGCTTTAAATCGATTTTCTACATATGTAAGAGCATGCGCGGTAAATCCAGTCGGACTTGGGATTTCTACTAATTCACGAATCGTCTCAATCACAGCTTTCATCTTGTTCGCTCCTCGTTTGACGTCCTTTTTAAGAAAGGACGGCTTATTTTAATGAAATCGTTTCCTTCTTATGATACCAAATATCTCTCTCCAGTCGAAAAAGAATGCACAATCAAAAAAAGCGACCGCCTGCTATGAAAAAAAGCCATAGCAACAGTTGCGCTACGACTTTCATCCTTTAAATGACTTCTTAACTCTTTCATTTAGACGTATTTTTTCATCCAAATGTCATCTCGATACGTCCCATCCTCTAGTTTGACCGAATCAGGGTCTTCTGCATATACTTCGAAACCAAGTGATTCATAGAGTTTTTGAGCAGCTTCATTTCCTGACAAGACGGCTAGAATGACTTGTTCGACTTCCGGAATTTGTTTCGCCTCTTCAATCAAGGCCTCCATCAGGGCGCGCCCCGTGCCCCCACGATAATCCGGTGAGATATAGACACCAGAAATCATCGCCTTATGTGATTCCCGTGACAGTTCGTACGGTTTGACCTGACCAAATCCAAACAATGTATCTTCATCGAATATCCCGATCCAAACTTCATCCGACTCCGGATCTCCTTCTAGCCCCTCTTGAACTTCTTCGAGCGGCGTTTGTTGCTCATCGTCAAAAGAATGACCAAATGCATCCGGATGATTTTTTAGACCTTCGAGGCGTAAGCGCCAATACTGTTCTGCATCTTCCTTTGTTAACGTTCGAAATGTATACATGACTATCGTTTCTCCCCTTTGTGAGTTTTCTAATGTTTCTTAAGACATGAAAAACTCTTCTATCCCTAACATAACCTTTTTCTAGTAAAATAAAACCTAGTTTTCAGATTTTTTATCGCGTCCTTTTTTCTAATCAAAAAATCGTACCCACTGAAACTCCGTTTGCCCGAGTTCAGTGGGTACGATTGACGCTTCCGATTTAACGTAAGACAGGTTCCATCGTTTGACGTAAAACTTCCGCCGAATGATGGAATTTTTTTAATTCCTCATCCGTCAGCGACACCTCGATGACTTCGCGCACACCTTGTCGGTTAATCACGGCAGGTACACCGATATGAATACCAGAAATCCCGTACTGTCCGTCAACGTGCGCTCCTACAGTCAACAAACAGTTCTCGTTCCCGAGAATCGCACGGACGATCCGAACGAGACCAAGTCCAATCGCATAGTATGTTGCACCTTTTCGTTCAATGATATGATAGGCTGCATCGCGTACATTGATATAGATTTGATCTAAATCTTTTTGAGAATAACGATCGTCTTCTGCAAGCAGTTCATCAATCGTTTTTCCATAGATTCTTGAGTTGCTCCAGGCAGCGAATTCCGTGTCGCCATGCTCACCTAAAATATAGGCGTGGGCGTTTCGTGAATCGATATTAAAGTATTCTCCTAACATTTGGCGCAAGCGTGCCGTATCGAGTACCGTTCCTGATCCGAAGACGCGTGACTTTGGTAAACCAGAATATTTCCATGCTAAATGTGCCATGATGTCAACGGGATTTGATGCAACGACGATGATGCCGTCAAATCCTGATTCCATGATTTGGCGCATCATTTCTTTCATGATTAAAGCATTTTTCGCAACGAGGTCAAGTCGTGTCTCACCCGGTTTTTGTGGTGCACCGGCCGTGATCACGATGACTTCGGCATCTTTACAATCCCCGTAATCCCCTGCCCATATTCGCATCGGCGAAGAACTGAATGGCGTCCCGTGATTTAAATCCATCGCTTCCCCTTCAGCTTTTGCTTTATTCACATCAATGATGACAAGTTCTTCACAAAGTCCAGCTGTCGTCATTTGATACGCAAAACTTGATCCTACTGCCCCCGCACCAATTAACGCAACGCGTGTAACTTTAGCATGTAATTCCATCCGATATGTCCACCCTTCCAAACAAATTAAAAGTTTGTTAACTATCTCACAATTAGATTGTAACATCTTTCACAAACTATTAAAGACTGTGTAAACGGTCACATTTTGTCTAATTTGTGTCAACAATATCCTAACATAAGGAAGTCAGGTACTTCACCTTCCATTACCACAATCGATACAACATGAAACCAATCAGCCCCGCTAGCGTACTGGACAAATAATTAACGGCGTCATTCCCTAGCCACTTCCACCCTCGGACATATTGTGTCGTAGTACCATGATGGATTTTTTTCTCGGTTTCTTTGCCACAAATCTGACAACGATACTTTCGTTGAACGGTAGCGCCTAACACCGTATCGAGAATACTGCCAAGGACACCTCCGGCCGCGACGATCAACCATTGCTTTACGGACAAATCGAATAGAATGTCACCCGCTGTCGCGATAAATAATGCACCGATGATTGTCGCGAGTGTCCCGAGTAAAGATACCCCGCCGCTCGTTCCTCGTAAGACCGGTTTAAACGTCCGGATTGAAATCGGTTCTTTTTTAGAAAGCGGACCAATCTCGGATGCCCATGTATCTGCATTCGAAGCAGCAATGACAATCAAGAAAACTAATAAAAAATCAAATTCATTTGTCAGTACAACGCCTATCGAAGCAAGCATAGCGGTTCCACCGTTGGCAAGTACTTGCCAACCATCTCGTGCACCATCCTTCTCGACGATTTGATCGACGGACTGCTTGCGTGCCTTACCGAGTTTTGATAACAGGCTAGAGCTACCGAAGAATAACAGTAACAGGACTAATCCTTCATAATCGAGCGCATAGACGACCGTGCTGCCGACAAGTATCGTCAACAATGCACCGCTTTTCGTTAATAATCCAAATTGATAGCCAGCATATCCGAGAGCTAAGCAGATGAATAGAAGAACAGTTAATGACATTGAATGACCTCATCTTCAGTGACAATTGTATCAACCGGGCGATCAAATGATTCTACTTCGAATCGTTCCACGACTTGAACGGCAAATGCAATCGAAAGCGTCGGACCTGAAAAATCAATCAACGCACGATCATAAAACCCACCGCCCCATCCTAAGCGATAGCCATTACGCATATAGGCACGACCCGGTACGATACAAAGATCAATCGTCGGCAATGCAATTTCAAAAGCAGTTGCATCCGGTTCAAAAATCCCCATCGAATTCTCAATCAGTCGACTGCTTGGCGAATGTTCAAAAAATCTCATTTCTTGACCGATGACCTTCGGAATGACGACACGTTTTCCATCCGCCCATGCTTGTTGAATGACTCGATCCGTTGAACATTCGTTTCGAAACGAGAGGGTCACCGCAATTGATGTCGCACTCATCCATTCTGGCAATACAAATAACTGCTCTGCAATTCGTCGTTCCCGCTCCTGCCGGTTTTCCAACTCGTTCAGTCGCTCACCGATTACCCATCGCGCTGCTTTTTTATTCATATAGTATTCCCCCATTCACAAAAAAAGCCATCACACAAGGTGACGGCTTCCATCTCAATTATTTTACTTCACGGTGAAGTGTGTGCTTACGGAGACGTGGGTTGTATTTCTTCAACTCAAGACGCTCTGGGTTGTTACGCTTGTTCTTTTTAGTGATATAAGTACGGTCACCAGTTTCAGTGCAAGCCAAAGTAATTTTAACGCGCATGGGATTCCCTCCTATCTAGCTCTCAATGTATCAAGTGTTTTTGCTTTACATAAGGTTAAGCATACTCAAGTATCGTACCAAGAAAGGAACGGAATTGCAACTGTTCATCCGTTCTTTTTCTGAATCGCCAATTGTTCGTATGGTTTTTCAAGGTTCACTTGGAATTCAAGCGGTTTTTGAGCAACATGATAATCATTTTCGATTCCTTGTCGCGCTTCTTCACGTTCTAAATAAATCAATTGTGAATGACGAAGTGCTTCGCCCTCTAATCGTTTAATCGCAACAACTAAACCACCGCTACTCGCTGGAGAACGCTCACTCTCAAGATTGTACACATTGCTGACAAGCGGCAACTGGTTGATCTCAGCAAACGATTGAGCAGCCGACGCCGTCTCCATCGTAAAGTTATGGACAAGGCGGAATTCTACGATTTTATGCAGGGCTTGCGCTTGACGCAACACGGCAAGATTTAATCCGGCCAACTGATTGTAAGTCTGAACGAGCGGTAGGCCCGTCATGCGGACGCCGTAAATATGAACGCCATCTTCAAATCGATAAGCCGTCTCATTTTCTGTGATGACATAGACATTTTCTCCCGCTCCTGCCAATCGCTTCGCAAACTCAGCAATTGGTCGGTTCGAATCTTGGTAATCTTTTGCGACGAGTAAAATCGCAGCATCGTTCCATGACGTTTCACGTTGCACCGCAACATAGTAGTCATGCGTCGTCAAATAGACGTCTGGTTCGATGTCTGTATCCGCTAAGAAGGGATATTCGGCATAACGCGTTTCAAGCCAGTCGGTCGTTAATTCTCCAGCGTCAAGTAACCGCTCCGTTTCTTCAAATCGCTTAATATGTTCACGGAATCGATTCGCCGCATATTGTGCCGTCGTCTGTCCATCGAGAATGAACGGCCAGTCGCTCGAAACCGCGAGCAAGTATTCACGAATCAATTGACGTTTTGCTTTGACCGTCAAACCATCTTGATGACGATTACGCGCCATGACACCGGCTAATCGTTTTTCAAGTTGATGCAAGTGACGAATCATCCAGTCGTTCCGTTCATTGATCCACACATCCGCATACCCTTTCCGGCCCCATGTCCCCATTGCGACGTGCACCGTCTCGATGTCGCCAAAATGACGCTCGAGGAACATTGTAGGTGAAATCGATTCGACCCCAACATCTTCAAGTCGTTCCATGGCTTTACCAAGGAAGTCCGGTCCCTCAAACCACCAATGTCCAAACAGTTCTGCATCGAATGGCGCCGTGACAAGGAAGGGTGGGAAATCTTGTCCACTGTGCTGGTCAAGATGCTCCGCCAATGCTTCCGCAAAGTCAGCTGCATGCTCATCCGTTTGTTTCCAAGCCCAGTCGCGGACATAAAAAGCCTTTTGATCGGACTCTCCTGTAACACGATGTAATTTTAAGCCCGTATCGTAGCGGAGTCCTTCAGGATGCATGAATTCTGCAATTTGGTCCCACTCCCGATCATAGGCAAGATCGCGGTAAAATTCACGATAGTTCGGGTGTCCCGGATAACCAATGACAGAACTCCAAATGCGTCCAGAAATGATTTGATCGCGCGGAAACAGTGCAACACCATGTGGCGAATAGACCGGTGCGCCGATGCCGTGTTTCGGAGCAGGATCAGCGTTTAAGATGGAATGTTCGTCTACGAATGTATAACGAATCCCCTCTTCGTACATGATTTTATCAAGACCTGGTGTGTAGGCACATTCCGGCATCCATAGACCCGTCGGACGGAATCCATAATGACGTTCGAAACAGTTTAATCCAGTTTGAATCTCTGACCGGGCAGCTTGCTCTGATAACATATGCGGACTGAAACCATGCGTTGCCGTACAGGTCATCAATTCAAGGTAACCCGCTTCTTTATAATGACGGAAGGCATGGTTTAAATCGCGACCCCAATGTTCGAATGTATTTTTTAAGTCACGGTACCGTTCTTTGTAGAAAAGCAGGGCATCCCGTTCTTCCGCCACTAAATCGCGGTCAAGTTCTTGATCAATTAAGCGTAATGTATCATCTAAATGCTCTACATAACGTTCTTGAATCAGTGAATCCGCAAGCATTTCAATGACGGGTGGAGAAATACTAATCGTCCATCCGAGCGGACGCTCCAGACGATCAATTTCCCATAATAACGGAATATACGTTTCTGAAATCGCTTCGTACATCCAACGCTCTTCTAGACGATGAGCTTCCTGATGACGAATATAAGGTAAATGGGCATGTAAAACGAGTGAAAAATAGCCTTTGCGCATGTTTTCTCTTCCTCTCCTTCTTTCTATCTTTTAGCTCAACGAATTCGGTCGAAATAAGAATACGGTCGTAAAACTTCTACCCATTCCGGTTGCTCGACTTCTCCATTTTGCCAACGAGCGACGACTTCAGCGAATCGCCCTTCAACGACAGGTTCGTCACGCGGCGTCTCGACCGGCTTCGAACGTAGTACCGGAACAAAGTCACCATCAATCGTTTGAATTCCCCATTCGATGATGTATGTAGTGTTTGGGGATAACGGACGAACGAACCAAGAGTTCGTCATTTCCGGCAGTTCAAATTGATACGTCCGGTTCGCTTCACCTTTTTCATACTCGACTAACGTCACATCAATGATTCGAAGTTCTTTACGGAATGAATCGAACGCTGCATGGTAATGCGTCTCTAACATTTTACGAGATAACTCCGAGAGCTCCCAGTACACGTACAATGCCGTCGGCGATTGAACGATGGCATGCATGATGTCATCTTCATAGTGCGTCGCCATCCCGAATGCATCCCGTTCAAGCGATGGTATGGCGATGACAGCAGGAACGATTTCATTCGCAGCCACTTTCATCGATGGAGTGGTTTTCTGTTGTTTTTTAGGAGTTGCTGTTTTTTTGTCCGTTGGTTCTGAAAGTGATTTTCGGTACTTACTCCACGCATATTTCACTTTCCCTTCCGTCGACTCTAATTTCTCAGCGATTTGTTTTGTCGTCAGTCCTTGTTCTTTTAATTTTATGATTTTATCAAGCATTACCTATCACCTCTTTATCTTTATTCACTTCTTTCCTATTCTACAAACTTGTTTCAAATTCCTTTACGAAAAAAAGTAGGTCGAGGATTTTCCTCGTACCTACTCAAGTTAGTTATTTAAGTCGTAGTGTTTCCCTTTTTCGAGATAGATGAGGTGCTCCCCGACGTTCGTCAAATGGTCGCCCATCCGTTCGATGTAGCGACAGATGTTCGTAAACTGCATGATTTCATCGACAACAATCGGTTGCAATGACATATGGCGCATGTATTGGCGAAGCGCTTTATATGTCGTCTCATCAATGATGTTGTCGAGATCGGATAACGCTTTTGCTTTTTCGATATCACCATCGCGATAGGCGACGATGGCTGTTTCCGTCATATCAAGCAATGTTTCAAACGCTTCTTTTAGAAGCGAGATGTCGATGACATAAGGAAATGTTTCGACACGTAAAACCGCTTTCGAGATGTTTCCGGCATAATCGGCAATCCGCTCTAAGTCTGTTGCGATTTTCATCGCTGTCACGAGTCGACGTAAATCCGTTGCCACTGGTTGTTGTTTCGCAATCAAAAGAATCGCATCATCATTAATTTCAAGTTCCAGCGCATCAAGTTCGTTATCATTTTCAATCACTGTACGCGCGATGTCGAGATCGTATTTTTCAAGTGCTTCTGCTGTCGTCGCAATCTGTTGCATCGTCTTGCGGGCAAGAAGAAAGACTTTTTGATCGAGTACTGCTAGATTTTCTCCAAAAATCGTACGGTGAGCTGCCATTGAAAGTTCCTCCTAATTATCCGAATCGTCCTGAAATATAATCCTCTGTCCGCTTATCACTCGGATTCGAGAAGATACGATCCGTTTGATCAAACTCCACTACTTCTCCGTTCAAGAAGAATGCCGTCTTATCTGAGACACGTGCTGCCTGTTGCATATTATGCGTCACGATGATGATCGAGTACTCTTTTTTCAACTCCTGGACGAGTTCCTCGACTTTGAGTGTCGAAATCGGGTCGAGTGCTGAAGTTGGCTCATCCATTAAGATGACATCCGGTTCGATTGCAAGGCACCGCGCGATACAAAGACGTTGTTGTTGCCCACCTGATAATCCGTAGGCATTTTCATTCAGACGATCTTTGACTTCATCCCAAATCGCCGCACCTCGCAAGCTACGTTCCACGATTTCATCTAAAATCTTTTTGTTTTTGACACCGTGGACACGTGGTCCGTACGCGATGTTATCGTAAATCGATTTCGGGAACGGGTTCGGTTGCTGAAAAACCATTCCGACGGACGTCCGTAATTCTTCCACTTCATATTCTTTATCGAAGATGTTCCGGCCGTTATATTCGATGACACCGTTCGTCCGTACGATTGGCACGAGCTCGACCATCCGGTTCAAGGTTTTGATGAATGTCGATTTCCCGCACCCAGACGGTCCGATGATTGCCGTGACTTCGTTTTGTTTAATATCTAAGTTGACATCTTTTAAGGCGTGGTCATCGCCGTACCATAAGTTTAAATTGTCGACACGGTATACACTGTCTTGCGCAGCTACTGGTTGATTCATAGTTGTTGCCCCTTCTTTCTCGGCTGTTTTTGTCGTCAGCTTCGTATCCATCATCTGTGTTCCTCCTTAAAAACGATTCAGCACACTCCTACGATTAATAACGTTTAGAAAAACGATTTCTAATCCAGATTGCAAGTGAGTTCATTGTCAATAAAATCACCATCAAGACAATGATTCCTGCTGCAGCAAGACCTTGGAAATCAGCTTGCGGACGGCTTGTCCAGTTATAAATTTGAATCGGCAACGCCGTAAACTCTGAAAAGATCCCTTCTGGTGCACGGGCGATGAAGATGGCTGCTCCGACCATGATAAGCGGTGCTGTTTCACCGATCGCACGTGAGACAGCTAAGATGATTCCCGTAATGACACCTGGAAGTGACGCCGGTAAAACGACTTTGAACGTCGTCTGCCATTTCGAGGCACCAAGTGCAAGTGAAGCATGACGCATCGCTTGCGGCACGGAACGAATCGCCTCTTGCGACGATACGATGACGACCGGTAAGCTCATTAACGCGAGCGTCAACGCTCCAGCGATCAATGTTGAACCGAAGCCCATATTCCGGACGAAGAATGTTAAACCGAGTAAACCGAAAACGATTGAAGGTACGCCTGCCAAGTTCGAGATGTTGACTTCGATGAACGATGTCATCCGCCCTTTTTTCGCGTATTCCTCTAAATAAATCGCAGCTCCGACACCCATGATGAAAATCATTGGAACGATTAAAAGCATTAAGAAGATCGTACCCATCAGTGCAGGATAGATTCCAGCGCGTTCTGGACGTCGTGATGGGCCATTCTGAAGGAAATCAAGCGATAACCATGCAGCACCATCACGAAGTACGCCGACAAGAAGAATACCAAGAACGACGAGACCAAATAGGAGACCAATCAAGAAAATCACTTTCGTCACATTGTTGACGACAAGACGCTGACTGATTGATTTTTTTACTGCAACTGGATCAATGAACTTTTTTTGTACAGGTTGTTTTTCTGGTAAGGCCATCTTAATACTCCTCTCTGAAACGACGCGTAATCCAGTTCGCGAGGAGGTTCATCACAAGTGTAAAGACGAACAACAGCGTACCGACAGCGTAGATACTATAATATTCAACGGTTCCATATCCCGCATCACCAAGCGCGACTTGAACGATATAAGCTGTCATCGTTTGGACAGGTTCAAGCGGATTGACGGTTGCAGTAGGATTTGATCCCCCGGCAATCGTCACAATCATTGTTTCACCAATCGCACGAGACATCCCTAGGACGATCGACGCGATGATACCTGAAAGTGCTGCCGGAACTACGACTTTTAAAGCCACTTCAAGGCGTGTCGAACCAAGTGCGAGTGCACCGTCACGGATTTTTTTCGGGACAGAACTCATCGCATCCTCAGAAATCGAGGCAATCATCGGGATGATCATGATTCCGACGACAATCCCTGGGCTGAGTGCGTTGTAAATCGCAAGACCGGGAATTAACTTTACGAGTAGAGGTGTGACGAACGTCAACGCGAAGAAACCGAAGACGATTGTCGGGACACCTGCTAAGACTTCAAGAATTGGTTTTAACACACGACGTGCGCGCTCTGACGCATACTCACTTAAATAAATAGCAGATGTGAGTCCGATCGGCACGGCAACTAGCATCGCAATCACGGTAATCTCAAGTGTTCCGACGACGAGCGGCCAGATTCCGTACTCTGGAACCGAGTTCAACGGGTACCAGCTCGTACTACCGAAAAATTCTTTGATTGAGACGACTTCAAAGAAATGTTCCGTTTCGATGACTAACGTGAGAATGATGCCAATGGTCGTAACGACCGAAGCAAACGCACATAAAAATAAGATGATTGGCATAATTCGTTCCATGATGTTTTTCATACTGAATTTTTGTTTTCGGTTCTGTTGAATCAGCTCGCGAACCGAGTTTTTTGATGATGAATTCATCCTTCTTCGCTCCCTACTTCATCATTCCTACATAAGAACGGGACTTAAAAAGGGAGAGATTCCCCCCTTTTTAAGTCACCCTCCTATTCGGATGTTTATTTCATTGCATCTTCGATTGCTTTTGCATTTTCGTCATAACGCTCTTGCTTCATTTTGACGTAACCGACTTCTTCCGCTAAATCACCGGCATTTTCATTCGTAAATTTCACGAAGTCAGCGACTTGTTTTTTATCAGTGAGTGATTTGTTGTTTACATACGTGTAGATTTCACGTGATAACGGATATGAAAGATCGTTGATTGTTTCTGGTGTTGGATCAACAGCATCTTTTCCTTCAGCCGATAACGGTACTTCTTTTAACTTATCTTTGTTTTCAGCATAGTACGCATAACCAAAGTAGCCGATTGCGCCTTTTGTTCCTTCGACACCTTTAACGAGGACGTTATCATCTTCAGAAAGCTGGACGTCTTTACGCATATCTTTTTCATCCATTACTTCCTCATTGAAGTAATCGAATGTACCTGAGTCTTTACCAGGGCTGAAGAATTTGATTGGTTCTGCTGGGTAAGATGAATCGACATCTTTCCATGTTTTGACGTTCGGATCCTGCCACATTTTATTGAGCTGGTCAATCGTCAATTCCTTGACCCATGTGTTTTCTTTACTTACTGCAACTGTTAATCCGTCAAGCGCTAGTGCCATTCGTGTATATTCAATTCCATTTTTTTCTGCTTCTGCTGCTTCTTCTTCTTTGATTTCACGTGAAGCGTTCGAAAGATCTGTTTCACCGACGACGAAGCGTTTAAATCCGCCACCTGTCCCAGACACACCGACCGTTACGTTTACATCTGGCTGTTCAATCGAATATTCTTCTCCGACTGCTTCCATGATTGGAAAAACTGTTGACGATCCATCAATTGCAATCTTTCCTGAAAGATCCGACGAACTCGAAGAGCTTCCTTCGTCATTTCCGCATGCTGCACCGACTACTGCGATTGAAGCTACTGTTGTGATAAGTGCTGTTTTTTTCATCCAAGACATGATTAAATTTCCTCCTCGAAGTATGTCGCTTATACCAATACGACTTTTTATCCGTTTCCCTTACAAGACTTATAATACGGATGAACTATTAAAACGAAATGAATCCAACGTAAAAGAATTGTAAAGGCTTGTTTTTTGCAGTTTACAATTCAAAATACATTATAAAAAAAGGTCAATCCAAATAAAAAAAACGAAGATGAGTTTCCTCACCTTCGCTCTTCTAGTTAATTTGGCTTAGTCTGCCACGGAATATCTTTTACATTGAAGTACGCCTTCACTAAATCATGCCCAATTTTCGAGTTGACCGTTTCTTGCTCCATATATGGAAGGAATACGGCCCATGCAATCTCTGGATTATCGTATGGTGCCCAACCGACAAGGTTCGAGTTTAATGAACGAACCGGCTGACCACTGCTGTCACGTAATGCAATCCCGTCTTCACCATATACGCTTACCTGTGCCGTACCTGTCTTAGCCGCCGCATCGATTCCTGTCAGCGCAATTACTTTAGAAGTCCCGCGCTCTCCTTTGACGACTCGATGCAATCCTTCGCGGACGTGATCAATGTTGTCTTGGCTGACTTCGATTCGGTTCAAGTAATTTGTTTCGAAGCTATACTCGACTTGTTTTGTATCTTCTTCAATTGAATTCGATGCGAGCACTTCTTTTAAGAAATGCGGTTGAACACGATAGCCGCCGTTCGCGAGTGTGGAGATATACTGCGCGACTTGTAACGGAGTGAACGCGTCATATTGCCCGATGACACGGTCCATCAAGAGCGTGACGCGGTCCGGTGTCCCTTGCACACCTTTCGCTTCGTACGGTAAATCAATCCCAGTCGTCACGCCGAGCCCGAACTGGCTGTAATAGTTTTGCATGATGGCTGCAGCAGCATCGACGCTCGCCCCTGCAATCCCATTACTCGGATAATTTGCCATCCGCATTGCGATGTTGAACATATATACGTTTGACGAGCGTTCGAGCGCCGTCAAATCCGTAATCGGCCCCATGTTGACGTAAGAAGCCTTCTTCGTCCCACCGATTGTAATCGGCGCATCATTGATGACTTCATTTTGACGAATGACGCCTTCTTCAAGTCCCATTGCAACCGTCGCCCCTTTAATCGTCGATCCGATTTGGAGTGAGGTCAGAACATTATTGATTGCGACGTCACTGAATTTATTCGTCGCCGTATCGAGTTTTTGTCCCGACATCGCTAAAACTTCACCCGTTTGCGGGTTCATCACGACCGCATAACCTTCTTTAAGATAGCCGCTTCCCATGCCGCGACCCATCTTGATCGCTTGTTGGAGGATTTGATCGACCTGTTTGTTGTATTCCGCGTCAACCGTCAGAACGAGGTCTTTTCCAGACTCTCCTTCTTCGCGGTTCGGCTCACCAACTGGTTCGCCGTTAAACGTCTCATACACATCATATGCCGGTTTACCGCGCAGTAAATCTTCATATTGTTGTTCTAAAAACGATGTTCCGACCCGATCGTTCAAACTGTACCCTTTTGCCTTGTATTCCGCTTGTTGCTCAGCAGGAATCTTCGAGTACTTTCCGAAAATGTTCCGGAGCGTTCCTTCATATGGATAAGATCGTTCATAGAACGGTTCCACAGAAACACCTTTCAGGTCTTCGAGATTTTCGTCAATGATCGCCATCTCTTTTGCCGTCGCACCAAGCTTGACAAGTTGTGGATCAAGCGCATACCCGACTTCCATATTGTGTTTGATTGCGACGATTTCCATTGTTTTATCATCATAATCAATATCTTTCTCTGTAATTGTATCGAGCATGACTTGATTCTCTTCAGCAATCGATAACTTTTTTCGTTCTTCCAATGTCGGATACTTTTCTTTCATGACAGCATCAAAACGACGTTTCGACTCTTCTGTATTGGTCGCGATCCAGTAATCTTTTAAGTCACGTTCCGTTACCTTCCAATCATCTTTCGGTAAATTGATGATGGCAGCGAGACGTGAAGCTGTTTCAATCCGCTCATCGACCTTTGTATTTTGCGAGCGTCGGTAGACAATTGAATATTTTGAAATCGTATCGACGAGCAATCGTCCATCGCGGTCATAAATTTTCCCGCGTGGTACTTCATACTTTGAAGCGATCATCTCTGTTTTTTGAACTTCTCGTGAGATTTTTTCACCATTGACAATTTGGACGACACCAAGTCGGAAAATCAAAATCGCAAATAATAAAAAAACAACAAAGAACATTAAATTTAATCGAAGCGGCAAGTGGTTACGCCGTCTTCCTCTTACCGTGATTCGTTTCGCCATGGCGTACTCCCCTATCGTTCAAAAAGTCATCTTTGTTTATTATATAGAAGGAAACAATCCATAACAACCTATCCCATCATTTTCCGCATTAAAAAAAGAACCGTGCCCTCTTACCGGGGACACGGTTCTAGCATTTAAAAACGATTATTTTGCGTCAGCGTAAAGCTTGGCAACGTGATCCCAATCAATGACATTGAAGAATGCATTGATGTAATCCGGACGACGGTTTTGGTAGTTCAGGTAATATGCATGCTCCCAAACATCAAGTCCGAGAATTGGCGTTTTACCTTCCATGACTGGTGTATCTTGGTTCGGTGTCGAAACGACAGCAAGTTTGCCACCTTCGACGATGAGCCATGCCCAACCAGATCCAAAGCGTGTTGTAGCTGCTTTAGCGAAAGCATCTTTGAATGCATCGAATGAACCGAATGCTTCATCGATTGCTGAAGCGAGTTCGCCTGATGGTGCAGCACCGTCGTTCTTTTTAAGCAATTTCCAGAAGAATGAGTGGTTCCAATGACCGCCACCGTTGTTGCGAACTGCTGTTTGAATGTCAGCAGGAAGCGCATCAAGGTTTTGAAGCAACTCTTCTAATGATTTCCCTTCGTGTTCCGAGCCTTCGAGCGCCGCGTTGACGTTCGTGACGTAAGCATTATGGTGTTTCGAGTGGTGAATCTCCATCGTACGAGCATCGATATGTGGCTCAAGCGCATCATAAGCGTAGCCGAGTTCTGGTAATTCAAATTTTGACATTTTCATGTCCCCCTTTATCCTATTTTCGGAACTTCAATACCTTTTAAGACTAGCAAAAATGACGGGTATAACGCAAGTAATGACCCTTACATTTTATTGTTCATCGCGTGGTGCGAATACAGAGACACCACCACCCGGAACAGGGAAAACACCAAATCCTTCTTCATCGATGACGACAGGCTCATCTTGGTGATTTGTGTAATCGAACCATTCTTCACCAGCACGATCTTCTCCGACGAACATCCGTTTTTCACACATGTCTGCATTTGACAATAGTACGGCACAACCCGAGTTCGGGAACTCTTCGACTCCGTGACGGACCCAACCGACACAGTGTGGATCATCGAGATAATCTTCTTGTTTCCCGTATGCTTTATGGTAGCGGGCGTACAGCAATGCATCGATCATCTCTTTTTTACCTTCGACTGGATGTGGTCCTTGTACACCGTAATAATCGCCGTAAAAGACACACGGATAACCGTCTTTACGAAGGAGAACGGATGCGTAAGCATGTTGTTTAAACCAATCATCGACCCACGACTCAAGCGATTCGCCTGGTTGCGAATCATGGTTGTCAACGAATGTAACAGCATTCGTCGGATGCGACTCAACAAGTGTATCTGCGAAGAGCATCGTCAAATCAAATTTTTTCCCCTGTTCTGATGCTTCGTGGAACTTATAATGAAGCGGAACATCGAATAAATCAATTGTATAGTCGACGCTATCTAAGAAGTGACGACAATCATCTAAGTCAGATTTCCAAAATTCACCGACCATATAAAAATCTTCTGGATTTTCACCCATCATTGATTTCGCGAATTCATTGACGAATTCGTAATTGATATGCTTGATTGCATCGAGTCGGAATCCTTGGCAATCGAGTGTATCCTTGAACCAGTGCCCCCAGTCGATCATTTCCTTGCGGACTTCAGGATGATTGTAATCGATGTTCGCAAACATCAAGTAATCATAGTTCCCGAATTCGCTATCGACTTGGTTGTTCCAGTCTTTATTTTTTCCGGAAATTTTGAAGACGCCGGTTCTTTCTTCTCGCGCATCAAAATCCGTTCCGTTAAAGAATTCATGATTCCAAACAAAATCAGAATACTTCCCGTCACGTCCTGGGAAAGTAAATTTTGTCCATGCATCGATTTCGAATTCTTCTGAAATTTCTTTCGACCGATCTTCTGGGTTAACTTCGACGACATTAATCGTCTCCAGTTCATCTGCTGCCGCCTTATGGTTCATGACGACATCGGCATAAACAGCGATATCATTTTCATGTGCCACTTGAATTGCTTCAAGTAGTTCGTCTTTCGTCCCGTATTTCGTCCGAACCGTTCCTTTTTGATCGAACTCACCTAAATCATAAACATCGTATATCCCATACCCTGTGTCTTCATCTGATTGCCCCTTAGAAGCTGGTGGAATCCAAACAGATGTGATGCCTGCAGCACGAAGCTCCGGCGCTCTCTCTTTTAAACGTTGCCAATGCTTCCCATCATTTTCTACATGCCACTCGAAAAACTGCATCATTGTATGGTTACGTTCCATCTCTCTTCGCTCTCCCTCAATTACTATAGTATGAATATTATTACAATATCTTTAATATTCCCCAAGCGAACAAAAATAAACGCACACCCCTAAACAGGAGTGTGCGTTTATTAAATGGACCCTGCAGGACTCGAACCTGCGACCGGACGGTTATGAGCCGTCAGCTCTAACCAGCTGAGCTAAGGGTCCTTAAATAAATAGTAGCGGCGGAGGGAGTCGAACCCACGACCTCACGGGTATGAACCGTACGCTCTAGCCAGCTGAGCTACACCGCCATAATGAATTAAAACAACTACAATTAGATTAATGGAAAGCATCTAAAATGTCAATAAATTATTTCACAAAAATAAAGAGAGACTTCTTTACAGAAGTCCCTCCCGCTTATATTCATTTCATTCAAGCCGTTCCCGAACGTTGTTCGAGTACTAAATCTGTAATATTGACGGCGTGATCGCCAATCCGTTCGAGGTTCGATAACAGATCAACAAAAATCATACCCGCTTGACCTGTACACTCCCCGGCATTGACGCGTAAGACGTGGTGTTTACGGAATGAACGCTCGAGTGAATCGAGTTTCCCTTCTAATTCAAGGACTTGGCGTGCTAACGAAACATCATCACGTTCAACTGCTTTGATTGCCGTATCGACGATTTTTTGTGTTAGAACGTACATTTCATCCAACTCTTTTTTCGCTTTTGGCGTAAATTCAATCCGGTTGACGATTTGGAAGTCAACGAGTTCGATTACGTTTTCGACATGATCACCAATCCGTTCGAAGTCATTGACCGCATGCATTAAGAGCGAATGGTCATTCGATTCACGTTCAGAAAGATCGTTCGCCGCCACTTTGACAAGGTAGTTCGTGACTTCCGTGTTCAAATGGTTGATTGCATATTCAATCTGACCAGCGTCAGAAACATCTTTTTTATCATGGGATTGCGTGTAGCGATGTGCTTTACCGAGTGCTTCTTTCGAGAACTCACCCATCCGTAAGACTTCCATTTTTGCTTGGTTAAGCGCAAGTGAAGACGATTGATTCAAGATGTTTTGATCCAAATGACGTGGTTTTGAATCGACTGTCGTGTCTGTTCCCGGAACGACCTTTTTAACAAGCCATGCGATTTGTGCGATGAACCAACATTGAATCAATGTGTTGACGACATTGAACGTACCATGTGCAAAGGCAATTTGCATTTTCGGTTCAAGATTGAGTACACCTGTGATCCAAGCGATGAACGTCGAGAACAAAGGTAAGGCGACTAAGAAAATAATCGTACCGACGATATTGAAGATGACGTGTGCTGCTGCTGTCCGTTTTGCGGCAATCGATGCACCGAGTGCTGCGAGTACTGCCGTGATCGTTGTTCCGATATTATCCCCGAATAAAATCGGGAGAGCTGCTTTGATATCAATCATGCCACCAGAGTATAACTCCTGCAAAATACCAATCGTCGCAGAGGACGACTGGACAAGGAACGTAAAGACCGTCCCGACGAACACACCGAGTAACGGATTGTCTGACATCGAAATCGTCAGTTCACGGAACCACTCACTTGATTGAAGTGGTTTCATGCCGTCACCCATCAATGTCAAACCATAGAACAAGGCACCGAAACCGAAGAAGATTTGTCCGATGTATTGAATCCGTTCTTTATTGAAGAAGAAGATGAGAAACGCACCAAGCGCGATTGCAGGAAGGGCTGCTTCCTTGACGTTAAAGCCGATGATGAAGGCCGTGATCGTCGTTCCGATATTAGCCCCCATGACAACACCGATTGCTTGACGTAAATTCATCAGACCCGCGCTGACGAGTCCAACGACGATAACGGTCGTACCTGACGATGATTGAATCAAGACCGTGACGACAATACCGGCAAGAATTCCGAGTAACGGGTTCGATGTGTATTTGTCTAAAATGTAACGAAGTCGGTCCCCTGCTGTTTTTTGGAGCCCATCTCCCATATACTTAATACCGAATAGGAAAATACCGAGTCCACCAATAAAAGTGAAAATCATTTCCTGCAAATCATAATTCATCGTTTCATCTCCTCATATCTAAAAAAGTGGGATTGATTTTTTGTTAAGATTTTATTGTTTCAACCTCTCCTATTATGTAAAGGTCCGTTGAACTTGTAAATAGTTTTATCAACATTTGAATGTTAAGGTTTTATTAACCTGTACCAAAACAGAGAAAACCCTTTATTACAAGCGTTCCTAAACTCACTACACCACTGTTATGAAACAGAGAAAAGAGTGTTATCATGGTTTTTTTAAGACAATTTATTAATTATTTACAAACCACCTTAGTTCCAAACCGATCTTTTTTAAAGACTCGCCTTGCCGATGTCTCCCTTTATTTTTGTGGATTAGCGTGGATTTCATTTTGGACGACAGTCATCGATAGTATATTTATCATCAAAACGGTTCCATTCATCGTCTGGTTTATGCTCCATTTCATTTTCGTCGCCATCGCGCTTTTACTGTTTCTTCTATTGATGTCGTATTTGAATCGTTGGTTGATTGATTGGATACTCAAAAGACCATGGGCGTACCGGCAAGTTTTTCCGTATACGGTTGCTGCTAACTTATGGAGCTTTCCAGTCGGTGTCCTCTGTTATCAGCTCGGATTCACAGCACTTGGGGTGACGCTCCTATTAGTCGGTCACTTCATTTATTCTTTACTGCCCGTTTTCTCAGCGCGGAAGCGAAAAAAAAATACTCGTCCAAAGTCGTGATTCTGCCTTACTTCTTCGTCTCAGCTCCGTCTACCGGCGGATTGACAGTTGCTTATTTCTATTAAAGAATTGTAAATGTTCGAATTTCGTTCTTGTTTCTCGATTTTTAGGGAATAGTTCGATATGATAGAGAAGGTAAACTTACACAATATGGCGCTATGCCACAAAAGGAGATTTTCGATATGCCGAAAATGGTCCATCGCTCTAAGACTCGTCCCGTTCGTGTTGGGGACCTTGTCATTGGTGGAAATAATGAAGTCATCATTCAAAGTATGACAACAACAAAAACACACGACGTCGAAGCGACTGTCGCTGAAATCTTACGACTTGAAGAAGCCGGATGCCAAATCGTCCGCGTTGCTTGTCCAGAAGAACGTGACGCACTTGCGCTCGCTGAAATCAAAAGCCGAATCAACATTCCGCTTGTCGTCGACATTCATTTCAACTATAAACTTGCGCTCATGGCAATCGAAGCAGGCGTCGACAAAATCCGGATCAACCCGGGTAACATCGGTCGTCGCGAAAAAGTTGAAGCGGTCGTCACAGCTGCAAAAGCTAAAAATATTCCAATCCGGATTGGTGTCAACGCTGGTTCACTCGAGAAACACATTCTTGAGAAATACGGATACCCAACAGCACGTGGTATGGTCGAAAGTGCCTTACACCACATTAAGATTCTTGAAGACCTTGACTTCCATGACATCATTGTTTCGCTTAAAGCATCTGACGTTCAGCTTGCGCTTGAAGCTTATCAGTTAGCATCTGAATCATTTGACTACCCACTTCATGTCGGTATTACAGAGTCAGGTCCTTTACGTACTGGTTCATTAAAATCCGCTGCTGGTCTTGGTGCGATTCTTTCACGCGGTATCGGGAACACGGTCCGTGTCTCACTATCAGCTGATCCAGTCGAAGAAGTGAAAGTCGCAAAAGAAGTCTTGAAATCATTTGGTCTCGCAGCAAACGCAGCAACATTGATTTCTTGCCCAACATGCGGTCGGATTGAAATCGACTTGATGGCGATTGCGGCAGAAATCGAGGATTATATCGATAAGATTCAAGTCAACATCAAAGTTGCTGTACTCGGCTGTGCCGTCAACGGTCCTGGTGAAGCACGTGAAGCGGATATCGGAATTGCCGGAGCACGTAACGAAGGGCTTCTGTTCCGCCACGGAGAAATTATCCGTAAAGTACCTGAAGCGACGATGGTCGAAGAATTGAAAAAAGAAATCGATGCAATCGTTCTTGAAAAAGAAGCTGAAAAAGAAGCGGCGAAAGCCAACCAAGTTTAATTGTTGAAGAGCCCTCTTTTTAATTGAAGAGGGTTCTTTTCATATCCGTTTTTCGACTATGTTATACTAATGACAGAAATTTAAGGAACGCAGGTGATCCAATTGAAAATCGGCATCGATATCGATGGGACGATTACGCACCCGTCTTCATGTTTTAACTATATGAACAAGTATTTAGGAACTTCGATTGACTTCGAAATGGCATCCGAATATGAATTGCATACGTATACGGATATGGGACAAATCGAGTTTTGGGAATTCATGGTCAAGTCTGGTCATGAGCTCGGTATTTATCGAGAATCTACGCCTCAGGCATTTGTCCAAAAACATTTATGGGAATTACGTCAACATTTTGATTTGCACTACGTAACGGCACGCTCAGAAATCGTTCGACCGGTTACGGAAGAATGGATTGCGCGCCATGAGTTACCACTCGACTCGCTCATCATGACCGGGTCGCATGACAAGGTTCAAGTTGTACGTGATCTATCACTCGATTTATTCATGGAGGATCGATTAGAGAATGCGTTACAAATTGCGGAAGATACGTCAATTCCAGTTATTTTGTTCGATGCTCCTTACAATCGAAAAGCACTTCCAGAGAACATCATTCGTGTTTCTTCTTGGGATGAAGCCGTTCAAACGATTTATAAATTCGCTCCAATCCGTTAAAAAACAGCCTTATCCGGCTGTTTTTTTCCATTTTTTATACATAATCCGTTTACGTTATCGTACAATTATCATGAATTCGTTACGTTTTGTCTCGAGTCATCTTCTATTAGCTGAAAGGATTTTTTTATGTTATCGACGTTGAATATTTTTTTCACGAACATATGCATTATATTTTTAATACTATCTGTCACATTTTATTTGATGCGAAATCGACTCCCGATCCAGTATGACTCCAAGCGTTCAACGCGCTTGTATTTTGGTTTAGCAAATGGTTTAACCGGCATTTTACTGATGCATAACTCCATCTCAATCAATGGATCATTGATTGATTTACGACTGCTGCCGCTCGCTCTATCCGCTCTATACGGGGGGCCAGTCAGCATTGTGACGACAGGAATTATTTTACTGCTGTATCGTGTCCTCATCAGTGGGGGTGAATCCGTTAGTGCCTTACAAAATTCTCTAGTGATGCTGACCGGATTTACCGTGCTTATCATCCTCTGTGCTCAACTCATCAAACATAAAGGGCGACTCTTCACTGTAATTGTAACGATAGGCTCTACCTTGGTTCTCTTACGCATGTTGCTCGGCCCTTCACATCCTCATGCATGGCAGACGATTTTTTTGCCGTATTTCTTAATCACAATTGGCGCCTCGATTCTTTTTTATCATCTTTCATATATGTTACAAGGACACTTCGTTCTTTACGCGTACCAGTCCTATTTGGCTTCGACCGATGAACTGACGCGCCTCGCGAACCGTCACGTTATCATGGAAAAAGTACAGGCTCTTGTAGAAGCGAAGGCACCTTGGGGTGTGATCATCTTCGATCTTGACCACTTTAAGGCAGTCAATGATCAATATGGTCATGCTGTCGGAGATGCTGTATTACGCCACTTCTCCGTTTTACTAACACAGGAGTGCCCGGATAGTATCACGGTCGGCCGCTATGGTGGCGAAGAGTTTATCGTCGTCATTCCGAATACATTTACGGTTTCACCGACGCGACTCGCAAGACAACTCGTTCAATCCGTCACCGATACACCGTTCGTCATGCAAGACCACGCCTTGACGATTACTGTTTCTGCCGGTGTCGCCTACGCGAAAAATCAGGCAGCCGGAATCGTTTTTAAACAAGCGGACACCGCGCTCTATGCTGCAAAAGACAACGGCCGTAACCAGTTCATGTTATACGATAAATAAGGAAGCATGGACTTAATCCATCGCTTCCTTATTTTTGCTTTCTAATAAAAGAATGATATCTGTTAGCGAAACTGGTTTTGCAAAAAAGTAACCTTGAAAAAGATGAATCCCAATATCTTTCGCAATTTGAACTTCTTCTCCTGTCTCTACCCCTTCGACGATACACTCGACATTCATCGAACGTGTCAATTGGAAAATCGATTCAAGGATGGACTGGCGTTTTGCTGATTCTTCAATTTGTTCAATGAACTGTTTCGGTATTTTTAATTGGCGCAAAGGTAACAACCGTTCCAATACATGGTAAGAGGCATGACCTGTTCCAAAGTCATCTAACGACACTGGAAAATCAAGTGTTTTTATCCGCCGTAATGCCCGAAGAATCGGCTGGCTCTCAAAATCGAGCGACTGACTTTCCGTAATCTCGATTTTGATTTGTTGCGGTTTAAGCGAATACTTAAGTAGCATCCGTTCAATAAAGGGCATGAACGATTCGTTCGTCAATTGGCGTGGTGACACATTCACTGATACCGTAAAATTCTCTGGCACAAGACCGATCAATCGTTTTCTTGTCTTACAGCCTTCTTCAAAAATCCATTCGCCTAGACGAATGATTAAGTCACTTTTTTCAGCAATCGGGATGAAGACGGATGGTTGATTCGCTTTAGACAACTCCGTTTTCCAGCGAACGAGTGCTTCAAGTCCAACAAAGGTCTGTTGATTCGAATCGTACTGTAGCTGATAGACTAAATAAAAATCTCGATTGACTTCAGCAAGTGATAAGGCGCGCGCAGCTTCGACACGTAATGTTTGTTCACAGCGCCATGTTTGATCGATACACATGACTTTTTTATCATTTTGAACGGATTCTTGTAGCGCAGAATTCACTTGTTGAACTCGTTTCATCCAACTTTTTTGCAACGTATCGCCGTCATCAATTACGATATACAGATTGACATAAATTTGATGGAGGTCGATCTGATAGGGCGCAGACATTTTTTGACTAAGTAACTCCATCTCATCATGACAGGAAACACCTTCAGGTTTTTCCATGACGACAGCAAGCGTCCCTCCTTCAATCCGCACAAGTGCTAAGTAAGGTGGAAGTAATGATTGGAGTCGTTCGATACATTCAAACAAGACACGAGCTTGTATGTCTTCTCCAAAATAGCGTGCCAATTCATAATAATTCTCAAGGTGAATACCGATGAGCAGTAAATGTTGACGGTTAGCATCATCAAAAAAATCTTCTAATCCACGCATATTCAATAATTCTGTTTGCGGATCACGTTTTGCGGCCTCATCAAGTTGATTAGCAAGCGAGTGCAATTGACTTAAATTTCGTATATGTAAATGATTGATGATTAGCGCAATGCAAATTCCAATCGTAACCATCCCGAGCCGTGCGACATGATCTGAAGAGTCGATTTCCACCATAGTCGCCGTTGTATTGAACATGATAAGCAGATTCGTCGCTAGTACGACGACAATCGTATACCACATCACAATCCGGTTGTACGAGATCAAGGCAATCATTAAAAATAAAAAACAACTTGCCCAAGCTGTGACGGCAGCATATGGTAACAAATTAATCGAGATGATCGGCACAATCAGTAACATGATGGAGAGGAGATGCGATTGATATTTTGACGCGATATGACTTCGACTAATGATAAACGTCGTTATCCCGATCACTAAAAGCAGTATGATGATCGTTGATCGATTAAGATACGCATTTTGTAATACATCATCCGTCGTCCCTAAAAAAATCAAAGCTCCTGCTGTCATCATGAACAACGCAAAATTTCCCATCCAGTGTTGTTGTGCGATAGTGGTATCAGTCGTCGTGCTAAGCGGCATACGTCTCCTCCTTTCATTTCCGATTGTCATTGAGGTAGTCATTTTTTTATTCGACATCGCTTGATGATACTCCTGTCTTACGTTATGTGTCAATTTTTTACTTAAAAAGACATGTTCTTCTGTTTTTACACAGCTGAACATGTCTGATTTGATTTAATATCCAAAAAAGCTGGTGATGATGGCGCTTGACTTCACTTGATTTTTATCGCGAATCTGTCCGACATAGATGACGTCCCCTGACAAGATATCGACGACACGAATTTGATAATCAGACGCGTTCATCTTGGAGACGAAATAAAACTGGTTGTCTGCAAATGCTTCGTTAATCGATTCCATCTTTTTCTCCGCCGCTTCAAGCTTGATTGCATCCTTTGTCACTTGCTTCGTTGCAGTGTCATAGACGGTCCATTGCAGTTCGTTTGTTTCTTCATTTTCATTATAAGCGATCAATCGTTCGCCGTTGCCCATCGCAACGAAGGATTGATTCGTTTTATTTAACTTCTCGATTGGTCGGACGTGTTTCCCGTCATCTTCAAGATACGTTTCCTGAATTTCCGAATCGTTATTTTCATCAATGAATTGTTGCACATAGATGACGCGATCCGGCCCGGCCGTTAAGTAGTTTCTGAATTCGTTCTTTTTGATTGCCGGTGAAGCGAGTCGGATTGGCTTGATTTTTTTCTGTTGATAGTCCACTTGCATCAATTGATTGGTCTCGTGATTTTTTCTGTACGCATCGACTTGGATATAAAGTGTCTTGTCCATCCGGTCGATGACGCGTACGCTGCCTGTGCCATACCCTGTCTTGACGGTAGACGGAAACGGGAGCGTCATTTCCGTCAGCCGTTTCGTCTGTTTATCCCACATCTTTAATTCCAGTTCTTGTTCAGCCGTACGGATCCCGTACAGGTAGTCGTCATCTTCACTGAGCGTTTCATCCGCCCGTAAAAAATCCTTGGCGTCTGTTTTTAGAATCGGGTTAAACTCTCTGTTCCCAAATATTCCTTCAAGATAATTGTCGCCATTTTTTTTGACTGTCCCATCTAACGATACATCGGAATAGACGTTTTTACCTTTCGCTGTCGACTGCAGAATCAGATGCAGTTTCGCAAGGTTCGTTCCCTTTACGTCTCCTGTTATGTGCTCGACAGTGTAGTCTGCCGTTTGAATTGTTGCCGTGTAACCGTAATAACTCGTCAAACTCACTAGACATATAACGAGTAACATTACTAAGTATTGAAAGCGTCGCATCATGTTCCCCCCTTAAACGGATAGTTTGTTTTGGACTAAGCGAATGCTTCTAAAGCCGACATAAAAGAAGCCGATTGATAATAAGACAAGATACAACGTCACGTATTCTACTCTTAACAATAAACCGGACAGTGGACCTTCTGTGATATACATCACGAGTCCGAATGGCAGGATTAAAATCATCGCTTCGGCTATCAGCTGGATCATCGCCCGTGATTTTCGGAACGACCGCTCAATCAGGACGATGAAAAACAACAGATTGATGACGGCACAGGACATCATCAATAAGATGAAGACATCCTCGATATTCATCGAATAAAACACTTGCAACAGACTCCCATCTTTAATAAGACCGGTTGGTAATTTATGTGATTCTGGTAACAACCAATCAAACAGACCGTAACTTGCGATAACCGTCAGCCACTGCAAACCGATTAAACTCACCGTCACGAGCAGGACCGTCGTCAGCTTCGCAAAGTAGATTGACACCCGACTGCCCGGTAAAAGTAAGAGTCGATAGATATGTTTTGATTCCCCAATCCATTCACGGTACCAAATTTGCAAGGCGAGTACTAAGATATATGCGACACCAATCATCATGATGTAATCAAAAATCGAGGTCGCTGCCGCAAAAGAAAATTTTCCATACGAATTGACCGCTTCGAGTTCGGAGGCTTGGTTCATCCGCATGAACGTTTCGATGCTTCGTTCGTATAACATCGTCTTGACGACGACTGACAGTAGTTCAAGCACGATTAATGCACCGACTACGATTAAATACAATTTACTGCTCCGTTTGATTTCTTCATTCGTTAACATCAAATACTTTTTCATCGCTGATACACCTCCCGCATCCGGTCTTGGACGGATTTCCCGTGAATTTCCCGCATTTCTTCCGTATCGTGTTCATCAATGATTTGTCCGTCCTGTAAAAAAATCACACGGTCAATCAAATGCTCGACTTCGACGATTTCATGCGTCGTCATCAAGATGCCGCGCCCTTCCATATAATGACTCGAAAAAATCCAGGCAATCTGTTCTTTCGTAAACAAATCAATCCCGGCAAACGGTTCGTCCAGCAACAGATACGGCCGATCGAGGGCAAAACCGAGTAATAAATTGACCTTTGCCTGATTTCCTTTTGAGAGCTCATTAATTTTATCCGTCGACAGCAGTTTGAACGTCGCCATCAATTCATCTGCCGTCTGCTCGTTCCAGTCCGGATAATAATCGTTCATGTATGTAAGCGCATCCCCGATGGTCATATAGCTCGGCATCGTCTGGACGTCCGGCACAAAAGCGATTTTTTCGCGCGACGTCGTCCCGTCGACGATGATACTGCCGGCGTCCATCGGAATCAGACCGACGATGCCTTTAAGAATCGTCGATTTCCCTTCCCCGTTTAAACCGATTAAACACGTTAACGTATCCGGTTTGACAGAAAACGATACACCGTTCAAAACGGGACGTTTTCGTCCAAAGCGTTTTTTTAGACCATGTACCTCAAGCATCGATTTTCCCCCGTTCTTTCGTTTCGTATAGGTGTTCGATTTTCATGACGACTTCATCAAGCGGGACTTGAATCGCCTGGATTGAATGCACAAACTGTTCGACTGCTTCATTTAACAATTCCGCCCGGACCTTCGAGACAACTTCCGGATCCATCGTAATTTTACTCGGGACATTTCGTTCAGTCGTAATCAAGTGTTGTTCCTCCATTTCCTTATATGCTTTTTGAGCGGTGTTCGGATTGATTCCTAGTTGAGCAGCGATTTCGCGTCGTGAAGGAATCTCCTGACCACGTTTCAACTCTTCCGTCGCGATTCGTTCTTTAAACCACCGGATGACTTGTAGGTAGACAGGACTCCGTTGATCGAATTGCATCGGCATGTTGCCACCTCCATCGTTATACTGTATTAAAACACTAATACACCTTATGACTGTATGATACTTGTAATACAGTCACGGGTCAATAAAAAAAATCACTTCTTTTTCGAAGTGATTTTAGGGTGTAAACAAACTTGAGGAGTCGGATGGGTATGAAGGCATGTCGCGCTTCCCTGTCTTGACTCGTATTCAAAGCGGCAACATTCCGCTTTGGAATCGATTCAGACGCTACGCGCTCTAAATCTTTGCATGACTTGTCTTTCACTGCGTCACAGTTTGAAAGGCTTCGTTTTCATTGACTCCTACGGGAAAAGTACGTTTTTGTCCGTCTCGCCCGAAGAACGCATCGAAAAAGATAGACACTTTTATCTCCCACTATCACTTTGTCTACGCTAAGAAAAGGTTAGATTCGTCGTGCCAATTCATCAATCAAATCCGTCGCAACGATACTACTTGGATGGATGCGTTGTTCGATCCGCTTAGAAGCCCGTGCATACCAAGCGACTCCCATGGCGATTAAATGCTCAACCGATCCTTGATCGTGGTAGTCACGTTGGGCGAGCAGACTGGTTATCAAGCCAAATAGCGTATCGCCGCTGCCGCCTTTTGCAAGTCCACTCGATGCCCCGGAAATGACGTATCCTCCCCCGTCCGGTTTAGCGACCAAAATGACATGCAATTTCAAAACAACCGTCACTTGATGGAGCATCGCATAGTCCGACGCTGCTCCAAATAAATCATCTTGAATGTCTGCGACCGCTTTGTTCGTCATTCGGGCAAACTCACCGATATGTGGGGTTACAACGATTGGGGCTCGCCGTTCTGGATACTCTTCGCGAATCAGTGCCGCCGCATCGAGGACAACGGGAATATCTTTAGTAAAAGCCAGTTCAATCCAGTCCGCTACTTTATCCGAAGTCAGTCCCGGTCCGATTCCGACAGCCGTCACTTGATCAAGCATCGCTTGAATCGTTTCCGTCGTCTGATTGAGCACCATCGCTTCCGGCGCGTTGATTAATAATCCAATTTTTGCTGAATCGACTGTTGCGACCTGTAACTTTCCGACACCGGTTCGTAAAGCCGCCCGTGCCGCGAGTTGAATCGAACCCGGCATCGTCTCGCTTCCGCCAATCAAAAGTGCCGTGCCATAGGTCCCTTTATGTCCATCGTGTTGCCGTTCAAACAAACTGTCGATCGGTTCCTCGAACAGTTCCCATTCCGCTGCGTTCGGTAATCCGATATCGACGAGCTCGACATCTCCATAAAACGGTGCGGTCTTCAGTAAAAAGGCGGACCGTTTATAGGCGTGGAGGCAAAACGTCTGCATCGCTTGAACCGCTTCCAAAGAAAAATCGGTTGCCGCATCAGACGGTACTCCGCTTGGTACATCGATCGCATAAACGATTGCTCCTTGCTGACGCTGTTCTTTCACCAAGTCAAAGGTTTTTTCCGTCACCTCATTGATTCGTTTCGGATCAAACCCTGTTCCGAAGAGCGCATCGATAATCACATCATATTGTCCACAAGGTGGCTCTGCGACGACACCAAATTTTTCAGCATACGTTTCATGGAGCCGTGCCGTCTCCGTCTTGGTTGGACCAAGCGGAGCTTGGACCGTCACGTCATAGTCGTCTCGAATCAGCTCACGGGCGATGACGTATCCATCCCCTCCATTGTTGCCTGTCCCACAAATGATTAAAATTCGGTCCGTCTTGGTATGCCGTTGCTTCATCTCGGCCGCGACATGTTGCCCGGCCCGTTCCATCAGCACTTCGACCGGCAGCCCCGACGTCCGTGCCCATTCATCAATTTGTCTTGCTTCATTTGCATCATAGATCATTCCAATCACCTCTGTTCGTCCTATTCCCGTTTTCCACCGAACTATGCAACAAAGGCAGTCGATCCTGAAACCAAAAAAGGGATTGCCCACTTAAGTATGGCAATCCCTTTTTCTTGATTGTTTTGTTCAAAATCAACTTGTTCCCCTTCATCCTCATATGATCCTCTAGAAGAAGTTATTCTGAGTCAGACAGATTGGCAATCGGCACACCGACCATAGATTTCAAACTTATGATCTTCAACCTCAAAACCAGACGCTTTGATTGGTGACATTAATTCCATCGGGCACACGTTCAGCGTTTGCGTCTTTCCACAAGCGCGACAAATTAAATGATGATGATGTTGTCCCGACTGACAAGCAGCACGATATTTCATTTCACCGTCGAGTTCCGTCGTTTCTAAAATATTGATTTCCGCAAAGTCGTTTAAGTTACGGTAAATCGTATCGTAACTTAGCGACGGATGAGAGGTTCGTAATTCTTCCGCGATTTCTCGAGCACTGACATACCGGTTCGCTTCAAAGAGATACGCCAGTAAATCAAGCCGCTTTGGCGTCGCTTTGAATCCGGAAGCTTTCATTTGTTCACGCGCTTGTTCGATCTGTTTCTGCATGCGTTTTTCCTCCAATCCAAAATCGTTCCACTAACATCACGATGATGAGTTCAGCAACAGCAAGCATGACAATCATTCCGCCAGGTGCTAAATCGAATTGATAGGCAAGAATCAACCCGGCGACCGTCGCGACTTCACCAAAGATGATCGCAAACAAAATCGTCGTCTTGAAACTTTTTGCAAAACGAAGCGCCGCTGCGACGGGTAATGTGATTAAACTAGAGACGAGTAAAATGCCGACGACGCGCATACTGATTGCAATGACGAGCGCTACGACAATCATAAATAAGATATGCACAAGACGTAAACGAATACCCGAGACACGCGCCTGTTCTTCATCAAAGGATAAAAAAAGTAATTCCTTATAAAAAGCGATGACGAACAAGATAACGATTCCCGTCACGATTAAAATGGTATAGACATCCGTCAATGTGACAGCCGAGACCGTTCCGAACAAAAAGGACACTAAGTCCATTGAAAATCCATTCGCCAAGCTGATAAAAATTGCCCCAAGTCCCATCCCGGTCGCCATGATGATCGGAATCGCAAGTTCTTGAAAATGTTTATATTTCGCGCGCAACCAGTCAATCGTCAACGCCGCGATGACGGCCGTCACAATCCCTAAGTAAAGAGGGTTCAAACCGGATAAACTTGCGACCATTCCTGAAATCAACAGACTGAGTGCAATTCCAGCAAGTGTGACGTGAGACAAGGCATCGGCGATGAGACTCATCCGGCGTACGACGACGAACGACCCAATCAACGGGGCCGTAAACCCAATCAAGACTGCTGCGACGAGTGCGTACTGTAAAAATTTTAATGTCATAAAGGCTTCAATCACTGGACGCCCTCCCCTTCATGGATAAGCACGCGTCCCGGTACCGGGTAAAGCGAACGAATCGTCTGCTCATCAAGTTCCCAGTATTCCTTAATACCACAGTTGCAACCAAGACGTCCGTCCACGAGATGAATGACGTCCGTGACGAGCTTACTGACAAAATGAATATCATGGGTGACGAGGACAAACGTCCGCTTCTTATCACGTCGTAGTTCTTCTAAAATTTCATAAAATTCTTTGACATACCGCTGGTCGACACCGACTGTCGGTTCATCGAGAATCATCAAGTCCGGATCATTGACGAGTGCACGCGCGATAAAGACGCGTTGTTGTTGCCCCCCCGATAAATCACCGACCTTCGAGTCGCGCCGCTCCCACATACCGACTGTCTCAAGCGCCGTTTTCACTTTTTCACGATCGTGTTTCGTTACACGGCGAAATAACCCTTTTTTCGCGTACAGCCCCATTTCGACGACTTCAGCGACCGTCACAGGAAAACCGGAGTTAAACGAAGCCGCCTTTTGCGAGACATAACTGATCCGCCACCAGTCATTGAAATTCGACTGATTTTGTCCGAACAGGCGAATCGATCCTTTCGGATTCAACAGCCCAAGCATACATTTAATTAACGTCGACTTCCCGGATCCATTTTCGCCAACGATGGCGAGAAATTGTCCTTGCTCAACTGTGAATGACACATTGTTCAATACACGGCGATCCGGGTAATCGTACGTTACTTGATTAATCTCAATAATCGGTTCATTCATTTGTCTTCACTCCTTCCGTTTTTTAAAACGGAATAATTACGTCTTATCAACTTTTCCATTATAGCCCCGCTCCCTGACTGACGCAACTGATGTAACTTTTTTAAACGTTATCGTTTTTTCAGTTAGTCACAAGGTACAATAAAGAAAGATACACTCCCGTTTCTCACCGTATCGTTTCGGGAACAGTTTACTATATGTGAAAGGAGTCGGGATATCTTTGAAAAACGAATTAGCAGTCATCGACATCGGATCGAACTCGATCCGTTACGTCATCTTCCACCCAATCGATTCAGGTCGCTACATCGAAAAAATTAACGTGAAGGTGGTCGCTCGACTATCCGCTCATATCGATCAAGACGGAGCACTCGATCAAGCGGGCATCGACATCTTATCTGACACACTCCAACGGTTTCATGAAATCGGTTTGACGCATAACGTCGAAGAAACGTTCTGCGTCGCGACAGCTGCCATTCGAAATGCCACGAATCGCCAGGATATCGTTGAGACCGTTGACCAGACGACTCCATTTTCGATGCGTATCCTATCCGACGAGCAAGAAGCCTACTATGGCTATTTCGCCATCATTAACTCGACCTTCTTGACAGATGGTTATTCCGTCGATATCGGCGGCGGTTCGATGGAAGTGACGTTGATCGAAAATCGCGAGATGGTCGCCTATCACAGTTTTCCGTTCGGAGCCGTCACGTTGACACGCCAGTTCATCTCCGGTGAGACGATGACCTCAAGTGAACAAAAGAAATTGATTAAATTCTTAAAAGAGCAGTTCGCTGAAATTCCTTGGCTTAAAGAAAAAAAATTGCCGTTGATCGGTGTTGGTGGTTCTGCCCGAAACTTCGTCCGCATCCATCAGTCGACTCTCGATTATCCACTTCACGGGATCCATCAATATCAAGTCCGGACAAAAGAACTCGGAAAACTCGTTGACGAGCTTGAAGACAAGTCACCAAAACACCTTGGGAAAATTGAAGGGTTATCAAAAGATCGAGTCGATATCTTCCTACCTGCCCTGATTGCGATTCACGAACTCGCGTTACATATCGAGGCCGACCAATTCGTGATGAGTAACTACGGTTTGCGCGAAGGACTCGTCTATGAGTACGACTTACACGAAGGTAACCAACGCCGTGTTGAAAACGTCCGCGAAGAAAGTCTGTTTCAACTCGAAAGTGATTATAAAGTCAATCGCGACCGGATGAATTACCTCGGCACGCTCGCTAAATCACTATATCGTCAACTCGTCTCACTCGACATCATTCCGGAACGCGCCGCCGATTTACGATTACTTGATTCAGCGAGTCGTCTGCTTTACTGCGGACAGTATATCAATCCAGATACGCGGTCGAACCAGACCTTTTATTTATTGACGAATACGGACTTGAAAGGCATGACGCATAAAGATCGGCTTGCGCTCGCGCTCGTCAGCTCTTATTCATCGTCAAAACGGATGCAACAACTCTTGAAACCATTTAAAGATTGGTTTTCCGATAAATCAATCGAGCGGTTCGATTTGCTTGGATCACTTCTTAAGCTTGCCGATGCACTCGACGTGACGGAGCGTCGCGCCGTCGACAGTGTCGAACTGCACATTGAAAACGAGGCCCTGCTCCTGACGCTCGATACGGGTGATCATGATTATGGATTTGAAGTCGAAAAAGCCGAAAAACAAAAGAAACATCTCGAACGCGTCATCGACCAGTCGATTGAACTGCAAACGAAAGGAAGTCTTACTTCATGAAATTCGATTCTCCAGACTACTTTAATAATCGCGAAATCAGTTGGCTCCAGTTTAATGAACGTGTGCTCGGAGAAGTCTTAGATACACGAAATCCGTTGATGGAACGATTGAAGTTTTTAGGAATCTTCAGCTCCAACTTGGACGAATTTTATATGGTACGTGTCGGTGGATTAAAGGATGAGGTCCTGGCCGGGTTCAACAAGCCGGAAAACAAACAGCAGTTGACGCCGAAGCAGCAACTGCGCGCAATCGCCGCGAAAACTAAAGAGCTCGTCGAACAGCAATATGAGGCATTCAAGGAAATTAGTACTGCTTTAAAGAAAGAGTCGATTTTCTTTTTAAAGCACGAGGAATTAAACGAAGTTCAGTCCGAATATGTGAAAGCGTTTTTCCGTGATCAAGTTTTCCCTGTACTGACACCGGTCGCAGTCGATGCCTATCGCCCCTTTCCGATGTTATCATCGAAGTCGCTCAATATCGCGACTGCACTCGAAGCAGAGGATGGTTCAAAGCGGAACTTAGCGCTCGTCCAAGTCCCTGCCGTCTTACCGCGTTTCGTCGATTTACCGGTCGACGATGAAGAGACGACGGCCGTCATCTTACTCGAAGATGTCATTATCTCCTTCATCGATTCGCTCTTTAAAGGTTATCGTGTCCTGTCTGCGATGCCATTTCGCATCACGCGAAATGCCGACCTCCCGTTTCATGAAGAAGGGACACATGACATTTTAAAACTGATTGAAAAGGAATTAAAAAAACGCCGGTGGGGGGTAGGGATTCGTCTCGAGATTCAAAAAAATGCCATCAATACAGAACTACTCAACATGTTGCGCGACGTGCTCGACTTACAAGATCGCGATATTTTCGCCGTCGACGGTCCAATCGATTTAACGTTCGCTTTCGCCTTTTATAGTCAAATCGGTGTCGAGTACGACCACTTGATCTATCAAACGATCATGCCAGTCGAACCACCTGCGCTCGAACAATCGAAAAACTTATTCGATCAGATTTTACAACGCGATTATTTGTTACATCACCCGTACCATACGTTCGATCCAATCGTCCGTCTGATTGGTCAGGCAGCTAATGATCCGAACGTACTCGCAATCAAACAAACGCTTTACCGTGTCTCAGGGGATTCCCCTATCATTAAAGCTTTAAAGACAGCCGTCGAAAATGGGAAACAGGTTACCGTTCTCGTCGAGCTGAAAGCCCGGTTTGACGAAGCGAAGAACATCGAGTGGGCAAAACAACTTGAAAAAGTCGGTGCTCACGTCATCTATGGGTATAGTGACTTAAAGACGCACTCAAAGATCACCTTGATCGTCCGCCTTCAAGAAGGACGAATTCAACGCTTCGTCCATCTCGGGACGGGGAATTATAACGATTCAACGGCGAAACTCTATACCGACATCGGTCTATTGACCGTCCGCGAACAATTAGCGGAAGATGCGACAAACTTCTTCAACTGGTTATCCGGATACGGGGAACAGCCGAAATGGAATGCGATCCACACGTCCCCTAATTCGATGCTTGAAAAATTCTTATCATTGATTGATGACGAAATCAAATTTCATAAAAAACATGGCAACGGTCGAATCGTCGCGAAGATGAACAGTTTGACGGAAAAAGAAATCATCACGAAGCTCTATCAAGCATCACGTGCCGGCGTCCGCATCGAACTGATTGTCCGTGGCGTCTGTTGTCTCCGTCCACAAATAAAAGGTGTTTCAGAAAACATCAGAGTCACGTCTGTCGTCGATCGATACTTGGAGCACTCACGAATCTTTTATTTCCACCATAACGGAGAAGAACTGATTTACTGTTCGAGTGCCGACTGGATGACACGAAATATGCGCAAACGCATTGAAATCTTATTCCCGATCATCGATGAAGATCATAAAGAGTATTTGAAGGATTGCCTCGCGATGACACTGGCGGACAATATCAAAGCACGGGAACAAGGGGCGGATGGAGAATACGCTTACGTCACGCGTGGTAAACAAGCATGTGAATCGCAAATCTTGATTCAACATTATACGAACGACAAATTAAAATCAAAACCATCATTCGAAAACCCACTCGAACACAAATGGATTGCCATTGAACGAAAGGAAGATAAAATCTCGTTCGAGCCACAATCACCTCAAAAATAAATGTTGTTTAACGTCAGACATCTTCATATAATGAAAGTGTAAGCGTTTTTTTATATGAAGAAAGGACTGGAACTCATGCTACAACAAATTTTATTATCACTACTTGCCGGCATCATTTGTGGTGTCGTCTTTACCGCTCTTAAATTACCAATCCCGGCACCACCTGTCTTCCCCGCAATCGTCGGAATTTTTGGTGTCTTCCTCGGAATGAAAGTATTTCTATTCGTTGCCGATCGTTGGCCGTTTTAATGAAACAAAAAAACGTTCGCCTCATCCCTTTTTTAGGACGAGACGAACGTTTTTTTATTTCTTCAATGCTTCGGCGATGACATGATCCCAGTTCACATCATCACAAGCTGTTTTACACGTTGGTTCTACTTCACACGTCGCACATTTTCCCTTTTTCGCCTTTTTCGTAAAACGAACTAAAGAATAACCTGCGTATCCAAAGATTATCAATCCAATCAAAATATCGACAAGATGCATGTAATTCCCTCCAAGCTTATGAAAAACCGAGTAGTAGCCCTGTTTGATAAATGACGAAGGAGACACCATAGGCGACGAACAATCCATAGAGACTTGCAACCCACGTCAGCTTCGCGCTTCCGACTTCACGTCGAATGACGGCGACGGTCGCGAGACACGGAACATACAGTAATACGAATGCCATGAAACTATAGGCACTGAGTGGCGTGAACTGCCCTGACAACTGACGACCGAGTTCTGATTCATTGACGGCATAGATGATTGCCATCGTTGAAACAACGACTTCCTTCGCCAAAAATCCGGTAATTAAGGCAGCACCTGCCTGCCATGTCCCAAAGCCGATTGGAACGAGGAGCATTGCAATCACTCCACCAATCATCGCGAGAAAACTATCATTCATATTGACATCGAATCCAGCTGGTCCCGTATAAGCGAGCAACCAAATGACGACTGATCCCCCAAAGATGAACGTACCGGCTTTTCGAACAAACCCTTTTCCTTTTTGCCATGTACTCCGCCATAACGTCAACCATTGCGGTACCCGGTATGGTGGTTGTTCGACCATGAAGAGACTTGTCGCATCTTCGGCCGCTAGGATTTTTGAAAATACTTTTGCCGCAATCAGCGCAAGTACGATTCCTAAAATATAAAGTGATAAGACAATCAATGCTTGATTACTCGCAAAAAAGCTACCGGCGAATACGGCATAAATCGGCAGTCGGGCCGAGCAAGACATGAACGGTGAGATGAAAATCGTCACCAGTCGTTCCCGCTCTTCTTCGACCGAACGTGCTGCCATGATACCAGGAACGTTACAGCCGAAGCCGATGATCATCGGAATAAAACTTTTCCCGTTCAAGCCAACCATTTGCATGAAACGGTCCATGACGATCGCGACGCGGGCCATGTACCCTGAATCTTCGAGAAACGAGATGAAGAAAAACAAGACGAAGATTTGCGGGACAAACACTAATACACCACCGACCCCTGCAATGACGCCATCAATTAATAAATCTTGAATGAATCCAGATGCCCCGATTGCACTTAGTATCCATACAACACCTGCTGAGAGCGGTCCTTCGATGAAGGCCGATAAGAGGTCCGATAACGGAGAGCCGACCCAATTAAACGTGATATGAAATAATCCATACAATACGGCGAAAAAGATTGGTAACCCGAAAATCGGATGCGTAACGACTGCATCAATCCGGTCGGTCCACGATTTTTGATCCGTCTTTTCCTCGACGACAGCACTCGCTCGCATCGCGATTGCCCAGTTTCGGCGACACTCTGTAATGTGGGCATGAATGAAACGACCGAGTTGAGCTTCGAGTTGTTTTCGAATTTCGATAATTGAAGACGAACGTCGCTCCAGGTGTTCGACGAAAACACGATTCCCAGCCAAGTATTGAACAGCCATCCAGCGTTCGTTCAATTGCAGCAATGCTTGTTCCATAATTTCTGTAATCGCCTGTTCCGTTGCCTCTCCGTAGTCAATATGCAGTGGAGTAACGGCTTCTGTCTTGAGTGATGTTAATAAGACATCACAGCCGTCTCCAGTCCGAGCGACAATCGGAAATATTTCTACCCCAAGTGCCGTCGCGAGTGCCCTCGCATCAATCTGTGTTCCCCGATTAGTCGCGACGTCAATCATATTCAATCCAATTTGAAGTGGTTTTCCAATCTCAAGCAGCTGTGCCGTCAATTGCAAGTTCCGCTCTAACTGCGATGCATCGATGATATTAATCATGGCGTCGAATTGTTCTTCCATTAAAAAACGGGCGACGACCGCTTCATCGGCCGATAGCGGGTCCAAATCGTAGACGCCGGGCAAATCGACTAGCTGTCCCCGCCCACCGTGTAATTTCCCGATTTTTTTATCAACCGTTACCCCCGACCAGTTGCCGACATGGGCATATGATCCGGTCAAGCGGTTAAATAATGACGTCTTCCCCGTGTTCGGGTTACCGAGTAAAGCAATCCGTTGCGTCATGGTGAATACACCTCAATCTTTTTTGCATCGCTGCGCCGAATCGCAATCATTTGATGATGATCTCTTTGTTCTATTGTCAAAGGACCTTGAAAGCTCGCCCGTCTCTTGACGACGACTGGACAACCTTCATAAAAACCAAGCGCGAGTAAGCGTCTTCGTAATCGATCCTCGATTTTATTTAAGTTGGTCATAACAACGGGTTTGTTGATTGGAATCGTTGCTAAATCAATCATTATGGTTCCCCCATCTGATACATTTTTCATTGATAACAATTATCATTGTTGATTATAACACGTTTTTTTACAATAAAAAAAGCTGGTAGTGATTCGATGTGTGAACATCTTGTCACTATCAACTTTCTTACGGTTCATCTGAGGTTGCCGCAACATCGATTAAGGAATCAGATCTTTGATGGGCTAAACGATGGCATGAAGGACAGAGCGTCAGGAACTGATTGTTTTCCTGATGCCACTCTAAAATGGACTGGTTTGTTTGTCCACAATGTTCGCAAGCTTCCGCTAACTGACCGATATGATTCCGCTCATGAAATTTCTCCTGCCTGCGTTGCTTCGCTTCCTCAATCGTCGTAACGTCGGTTTCGAAATACCCGTACTGCCACGCTTCGACCAAGCGTTGACGAACACTCACCTGAACCATCCCCGATTCAACCTTCAAATCTGTAAGTGGTGTGCCAAGTAACGGATGATGTAAGTCGACGCTAATTAAATCAAGACACGCGTATGTCCGCTCGACTCCGTCTGCCTCTACTCGCCAGTGAGGATCAGATGGGCGTGTCGTATATTCACTGAACAACGTTTCCGCATAAGCGATTATCCCCATTTTTGTCGCTAAAAAAACTTCTTCACCCGCTTCTAAATCTGCTGGTAAATAAAAGGGTTCCTTCGTTTCATAATAATGAACGACCGCCTGCCGTAAAGCAAAATCTGATTCATCAACGACTAGTAGATGGCACACGTCCTTACACCTCTCTCGTTTAAATGGATGTTCCGATGAGTGGTAATCGCCACTCTGCATCAAAGTTCCCTGACCGCAACATCGCGATTTCTTCTTTATAGGGTGCCACTTTCTTTTTCGGATCAAGCCCGATATACGGTGTCTCTAAAATTTTTGGTAAATGAGCAAGCGCTTGATGATGGACGATCCGATGTAATGTGTCAAATCCAATTTCACCAAAACCGATGTTTTCATGACGGTCTTTTTTCGCACCACGGACGTTTTTCGAGTCATTAACGTGGATGACACCAAGGCGATCGAGACCGACGACCCGGTCAAACCGTTCGAGTACCCCGTCTAAATCGTGGACGATGTCATATCCTGCATCATGGACGTGACACGTATCGAGGCAGATCGACAAGCGGTCGTTGTGTGTGACCCCATCAATGATTTGTGCCAATTCTTCAAACGTCTTCCCGATTTCAGACCCTTTCCCTGCCATCGTTTCGAGTGCGATTTTTACTTTTTCATTTCCAGATAAGACTTCGTTCAATCCTTCGATGATTCGTTTAATTCCGATATCCTCACCGGCACCGACATGGGCACCAGGGTGTAAGACGATATGTTGCGCCTTTTCAAGTGCTTCCGCGCGTCGAATTTCTTCTGCCAAGAATGATACGGCTAATTCAAAGGTTTCCGGTTTCGTCGTATTGCCAAGATTGATGATATAAGGGGCATGGACGACAATCTCTTCAATCCCATTTGCCTCCATGTGTAATAATCCTTCTGCAATCCGTAATTCCTCAATCGGTTTTCTTCGTGTATTTTGAGGTGCTCCTGTATACACCATCATCGTTGTCGCGCCATATGACGCCGCTTCCTCACTTGCACCAAGTAACATCTTTTTCCCCGATAAGGAGACGTGTGAACCAATTTTCATCCTCTATTCCACCTTTCGCTCTACTTACAGTGTACCAAACGTCGGAAAAAAAACAAAAAATCCCTAGGACGAGAAGCTTCTTCTCATCCGTAGGGAAACGTGACTTATTTTGATTTACTCGCATTCGCCTTACGTTCTGCACGTCCGACGCCACGCTGTTCTTTAATCCGCTCACGTTTTGCTGTTTCTTTTAACTTATACTGGTGTTTCTTTTTATAGCCAGGTTTGACGCGTTTTTTCGCTTTAGCCGCTTCACCTGATAAACGGCTATGTGCCGTTTTCGAGACAGCCGTCTTCATGTGTGGTTTCGCACGACGACGCTCTTTGACTTCGCTGACTTGACCACTCTTGACATCGACATTGATGAATTCGATGCCACGGTCTTCAAGACGGTTGATTGAACCATTCTCATGATCTTCAAACAACGTGTACGCAAGTCCTTCTTGGTCGACTCGACCCGTCCGTCCGACACGGTGCACGTAGAAATCAAGATCTTTCGGAATCCCGTGGTTGATGACATGTGAGACACCCGAAATATCGATGCCGCGTGCTGCTAAATCCGTTACGATAACGTATTGGAATTTCGCTTCGTTGATTTCTTTGATTGCTTGTTTCCGGCGTCGTGCGGGTAGGTCACCGTGAAGTGAACCGACATTTAAGCCTGCGTCAAGGAACGATGCTTCAAGTTCAATCGCTTCTGTTTTCGTGTTTGTAAAGACGAGACAGATGTACGGGTTGAGTGCTTTCGCTAATTTCAACGCTAAGTCTGAACGATCACGGTGCTTGACGGGAACCGTATGATGGACGATTTTTTTCGCCGTCTGTTGTTTTGGATCAACATGTGCATAACGTGGGTTGTTCATATACTTCTTGAGAAACGGTTGAAGTTTCTCAGGAATCGTCGCTGAGAAAACCATCATCTGAAGTTTCTCAGGAAGTGCTTGGGCAATCCGGTCCACTTCTGGTAAGAAGCCCATGTCAAGCATCTGATCGGCTTCATCGATGACATAGTTTTTGACGAAGTGCGGTTTTAACGCTTGCTCTTTAAAGAGGTCTAAAATGCGACCTGGCGTCCCGATGACGATTTGTGGTGAAACTTTGACGCGCCCGATTTGACGTTCACGATCCATCCCACCTGTGATGAGGCTCGTTTTGATATAGTCTGGGTTCTTCACGAGAATTGATTTTAATTCTTCGTGGATTTGCCATGCTAATTCACGTGTCGGTGCAACGATGATTGCTTGCATTTCTTGTAATTCTGGATTGATGTTTTGAACCATCGGTAAGAGGAATGACAAGGTCTTCCCTGTTCCAGTTTGTGATTGACCAATGATATCGCGACCCTTAAGGGCAGCCGGAATAATCCGTGATTGAATATCCGTTGGTTTTTTAATACGTGCGTCTTCGAGTGCTTCGACGACGAACGGGTGCAAATCAAAATGGGTAAATCCATTCATCTTCGTCACCTTCCTTTCTCCTGCTTAAACAACTAAAAGTGATTGTGTCACTTTTATCATCTATTTACTTAGTTCAACATGGGTATGGGTCTACTACCGTCATACAGATAAGAATACGTATAGAAACGATCTGGAATTTTTTTATTTTTCGTATGAAGCTTCAACGCGCTGAAGGCGACTTGCATCATCTCTTCAGCGGACTGGACAACCGTCGCATCCATCGATTTCATGTCAACAGCTTCTAATATAGCACGATTCCCGTCGATTCCGACAACTATTTTTCCGGAAATGTCTGCTTTTTTCAAGGCTTCGAGCACACCTAACGCAATATCGTCATTGTGACAGTAGACCGCATCGAATTCCGTACCGGACTCGATGATCCGACGCATGACGCGTTCTGATGTCACCGGATCATAGTCACCACTTGCTGAATTGACAATCGATATCCCGGGTTCTGTCACGATTCCTTTGACGAATCCGGTATGCCGTTCATTCGTCGTGTGTATGTTCGTCGTCCCCGTAATTTCAACGACTTTTCCTGTTGCAGTTCCATTTCGTCTAATCAGTTCGTTTTTGACATATGAAGCAAGTTGTTCACCAATCATCTGATTGTTCGACGTCACCGAGCTGACGACTGCATCAGATCGAATCAATCGGTCAATCGCAAAAACGGGAATCCCATTTTTTTCTGCTTCTTCTAATGCGCTCGTAATATAAACATCGTCAAACGTCGTGATAAATATCGCGTCGACCTTCAATTTGATGAATTCACGAATTTGCTCTCGTTCACTGATGCGGGAGTTATGTGACGTCGCCACGACGGCTTCATACTTATTTACTTTTGCCTCGGCTTTAAACGCTGTAATCAACCGTTGGGCGAATTCATGTTTATCGTTGACGATTGTAAAGGCGACAACGTCACGGTCAGGATTTTCCTCCTGACCTACGAACAGATTTGAAATCAGCAGGATTGAGGCCGTCCAAACAAAGAGGACAAGCAACCATGACTTATTAAACTTCATCCTGGTCTCCTCCTCGTGGTAAGTGAATTTGGACTGTCGTACCGACACCAACCTTGCTATCGAACTCAATTTTTCCATTATGCTCACGAACGATGCGACTTGACATATAGAGACCTAAACCATTGCCATCCGCTTTCGATGTCTTAAAGGCTTGCCCAATCGTTTCGAGTTGGGGTTCTGTCATGCCGACACCATTATCTTGAACAATGAAGACGAATTGATTCGTGTAGACGTGTAGATGCAAATGACAAATCCCATCTGCACCACGCGACTGCACTGCTTGTAAGGCATTACGAACACAGTTCGACAAGATTTGTGACAATCCATTTTCAGAGGCATAGAGATTCGGCATATGCGCCGGCGTATAAATTTTACAATCTGCTGCTTCTGCGTATGTCTCGGCGTGTAAACGCGCTTCTGCTTCCATGATGAATTTAAATTTTTTCATGAATTCGTTCATGTCAATCATCGACATCTTTAATACCTCGCCGCCACCTTTAGAGAGGTCGAGCATCGTCTCAATCATTGCGTTGGCACGATCTAGTTCTGATAAGGCTAACGCCAACATTTCCGGACTATTGTTCTCTTGCTCCGTCAAAAGTTGGAGCGTCATTTTGACTGGCGTCAATGGATTGCGGATTTCATGCGCGATTCCTGCCGCGAGCTGACCGAGCGAGGCTAATTTTTCTTGGTGTAACATCGCTTGTTGTTGACTCAATTGTTCGACTCGCGCGTTTTCCATCCGCTGGGCATACTCATTGTAAGCAGACACTAATGTTTTTACTTCGTTCGACCCCGATCGTTCCAATTCAATCGGTTGTGGCGTCGTGCTTTTTTCGATTTTTTGTACGAGCTCGAGTAAGGGTGCTGTCAGTTGACGTGACATGAGGTACCCGACGATTAGACTGAGGACGAGCGTCAACGCTGCGATGACAAGATATTGTTGCCGTGTCGTATACACGGGTTCGTAAAAGACACTCCGGGGTGTCCGAACAAGAATTTTCCAATCCGTCACTTTTAAATCACGTGCAAAATAATACATGTCTTTGTTCGTACTGAAGATATCGTATGGTTCTACCGTTTGAAATGCCCGGTCGACGACACTTTGAGTCAAGACACGTTCTTTGTCGGTCACGAGGTTTCGCGAAGTCGCGAGTGGCTCTCCTTTACTGTTAAAAAGATAGGCCATCGTTTCGTCGTCGAACGATTCGAGTGAATTTCGAAAGACAAGTGAATTCATCAGACTTAATCCACCACCAAAAATCCCAACCCGTTCACTGCCGTTACGAACCGGAACATACATATACGTGAGATAATCCGACTGTAACGGATATCGTTTACTCATATGAAAGTCTGTACTCGTCAAGGCCTGAAGAAAATCATCATCTTCTAGAATCTTTGAATTTCGGATGCGTCGATCTTCACTAGAAAACCATGTGAATTTTTTAGTCTTTAAATCATAGTAGAAGAAACTCTTAAAACCCGTATCGATATCGAGTAAGTTCGTTTCGCGAACGACTCGTTCTAATTCATTCATATTGTCGACATTCAATTGCAGACCCATGATTTCTTCATGTAAATTCCCGATACTATCACGGAGTGCGTTGCTCGAGACCTCAACACTGTTTTCACTTTGTTTTTCCGTTTGCTGTTCAACCCGTGAAATCGTCACACGGTCAGCTGTGAAAGCAAGTGCCGCGATGACCAGACAAATTAGAATGAACAAAACAGCGGTGATTTGAAAAAAGTAAGACCGCATCATCTTTTTTGTCTCCAACGTATTGCCTCCTTCTCCATGATTTTTACAACTCAATTAGTATATCATGTTATCACTCTTGAATAGACTCCTCTATTTTCAATCATCTGCAATCAATGGTACACTCTAACTAATCATTCTTTCTACGCTAAAGGAGAATCAACACTTATGTTAGTAAAAAAAATCAGCCCTCGTGGTTATTGTTATGGTGTCGTTGACGCGATGAAGTTAGCGCAACAAGCCGCAATGAATGAAAACTTGCCACGACCTATCCATATTCTCGGTATGATCGTCCATAATGCTCACGTTACACATGAATTTGAACGAATGGGTGTTTTGACAGTTGATGGTCCTGATCGTCTTGAAGCACTCGAAACCATTAAAGAAGGAACGGTCATCTTTACAGCGCACGGAATTTCACCTGCCGTCTATGCGCGCGCTGCTGAAAAAAAATTAACAGTCGTCGATGCGACATGTCCTGATGTCACGCGCACACATGATTTAATCCGGACTGTCGTCGCTGATGACTATGAAGTCATCTACGTCGGAAAACACGGACACCCGGAACCAGAAGGTGCAGTTGGCGTCGCTCCTGAACATGTCCATTTGATTGAAAAAGTCGAAGACATCGAAGCATTGCCTGCCCACTTATCAACCAAAAAAATCATCGTCACGAATCAAACGACGATGAGCCAATGGGATGTCCAGGCCTTAATGGAACATGTCCGTAAAAAGTACCCGCACGTCGAAGTCCATAATGAAATTTGTAACGCGACGCAAGTCCGTCAAGAAGCTGTCGCCGATCAAGCGGGCGATTGTGATCTTGTGATCGTCGTCGGCGATCCACGTTCGAACAACTCGAATCGCTTGGCACAAGTTTCATTTGATATCGCAGGTACCCCAGCTCATCGTATCGGTGATTTGACTGAACTTGATTTAACATGGCTCGAAGGCGTGAATCAAGTCGGTGTCACTTCAGGTGCTTCTACACCAACACCAATCACGAAAAAAGTCATCGATTTCTTACAGCAGTATGACCCAGCTGATATCAGCACACATGATAAAACACCATTTCTTGAATTGCGTCGGATTTTACCAAAAGTAAAAATCTTGTAATAGACATTTAAAAACCGTACGGAACCTTAAGGTTCCGTACGGTTTTTAGACTGTAGACAAACTCTTATAAAGAACTAAAATTCTATAGCGAGATGTTATCAGTTCGCGCTTCCCTGTCTCGCCTCGTCTTCAAAGCGGCAATGTTCCGCGCCGTTACAGCAAAGCTGCAGGGTCGCGACCGATTGCTTTTCGCGGTTCTAAAGCGATTCAAGACGGATTTCGCTTTAAACCGTCTGCATGCCTGGATTTTCGTCACGGTATTACCTAAAAAGCGTCATGTTTCGTTGACTCCTACGGGAAAAGCAACGAAACATGACGCTTTTATCTTCCGATATCACTTTGTCTACACGCAAAAAACTGTACTGCACTTTAAAGTACAGTTTTTTGCGTTCATAAAAATTTGAATGGATTCGTATTTGCCGTCGAGACGACCAATTCGACGTCGCGGATTTTTCGTTCCTCAAAACGTTTCTTCAGCTCATTGACGACGCCTTGTTTCATGACTGACTCGACGTGATGTCCAGGATCGACGACTGCTAAGCCGAGCGCCATTGCATCATGGGCGACGTGGAAGTACAGATCGCCCGTCACGAGGACATCTGCCCCGGCAAACGCCGCTGTTGAAACATGTTTATTGCCGTCTCCACCGAGTACGGCGACTTTTTTTATGAGGCGGTCCGATTCTCCCACAAAACGCAGGTTTTCAACACCGAACACATCACGGACATGCTCTGCGAACTGACGTAACGACACCGGTCGTTCGAGGTAACCGATTCTGCCAAGCCCTAACGGCTCAGCTGTCCGCTCCTGGCGCATGATATCATAAGCGACTTCTTCATAGGGGTGCGCTTTTTTCATCGCACGAATCACTTGTTTTTGATTCAGTTCCGTAACGATCGTCTCAATTCGGACTTCAGAAACTCGTTCGACTTGTCCGACATTGCCAATGTAAGGTACTGTCCCAGTCTCAGGTTTAAATTGCCCAGTCCCTACACTATGAAACTGACAGGCGCTGTAAGCACCGATTTGTCCCGCTCCTGCCTTCGTAAGCGCTTCTGATACCTGTTGTACGGCTTCTTGCGGAACGAAGACAACAAGCTTATAGACCGCGTTTTCAAATGTAAGTGACAAAACCATTGTGTCGGTCAGTCCGATGGCTTCTGCCATCAAATCATTAACACCGCCTTGCGTTACGTCGAGATTCGTATGTGCCGCGTAAACGGCAATCTTATGTTCGATACACTTCATGACGATTCTTCCAGTCGCCGATTGATCGTTGACTTGCGCTAATTTACTAAAAATCGGCGGGTGATGGGCAATGATTAAATCGACGCCTTTTTCAATTGCTTCATCGACGACCGACTCCAAGACGTCAAGCGTCACCATGACACGCTTCACGTCTTTATTCAGCGTACCGATTTGTAGACCGATCGGATCCCCCGGCATCGCAAATTTTTTCGGTGAAAATGCTTCGAACTGTTCGATAATGAATTGACCGTTCGCCATCAGCTCGTCACCTCTTCCATTTTTTCGATCAAGCGGCGGATTGTCGTGATTTTTTCTTGGAGGAGCTCCGAGTCATTCCCACGCTGCATTTGTTCTAAAATAAATTGACGCTTTTGTTGTTCTGCTTGCCATTTTTCAATGAAAGCAGGTGCTTTTTCTCGCATGAGTTGCGGTCCAAATAACAATTCCCACTTCCGGATGTCCGCGTCCTCTGCGTAAATCATTTCTTCTCCTTTTTCTGCAACGAGAATCTCGTAAATCTTTCCATTCTCTTTAACGATGGCTTCCGACAGTAACGCATATCCATGTTCAAGTAACCATTTTCGAACATCGACAGCATCGACGTTCGGTTGAAGAATCAAGCGTTCTTCGCCCGATAAATGCGCCTTCCCTTCCTCTAAAATCGTTGCGATGAGCGTTCCACCCATGCCGGCAATCGTCACAGCCGTTACTTCTCCTGGAGTGAGAACCGTCAAACCACTCCCGAGACGTACTTCAATCTGTTCGTCTAATTGAACAAGCGCGACTTGCCCTTGTGCCGCTTCCATCGGCCCCACATTGACTTCGCCTGCGATGGCACGTTCGACTAAGCCTTGTTGGATACAATAACACGGGACGAATGCGTGATCGGAACCAATATCCGCGAGGACTGCTCCTTGTGGAATATATGAGACTACTTTTTTTAATCGTTGATCTAATGTGACGTGTGTTTGCAATGTATGTCATCCTTCCTCTTTCTAATCCATCTCTTTTTAAAATAGCTGACTTAGCCCAAAAAAGAAATACCGTGCTGTATGGCTTTTCCCAAATTCGTACAAGAAAAAAACACCTATCTCGGAGAAGAGACAGATGTTTTTGACTTATTTCTTTTCTGCAAGCCATTTCGCTAAAACAGTGGCTTCTTCGTCGTTAGCAAGACCCCCAGGCATTTGCCCTTTACCATTCATAGCGATGTCTTTGATTTCTTCTTCTTTAAGCTTCGCACCGACTTTAGTTAAGTTCGGACCTGCTCCGCCTTCGAGATTGCCGCCGTGACATCCTGTACATCCTTTTGATGCAAATAGATCTTCTGGCTTCATTTCAGCTGTTGATGGACCCTTTTCAGCTTCTTTCGCCTGATCTACGCCAAAGTATGACAATGAAATCATGGCAATGATTGCGATGATCGCAATCGCTGCGAACGGTACTAATGGATTACGCATTTGGATTTCCCCCCATATTCTATACCCAACCAAGTTGGTGACTGAATGGTATTCCCCGTTACTATTCTACTGTAAAAAAAACAGAGAAGGAAGAAAAAAACAAAACTTTTTCTTCCTTCTCACCAAATTTTCATATTTTCTTCACACTTTTAAAATCAATCCAAGAAGTCTTTCAGACGTTTTGAACGACTCGGGTGGCGAAGTTTACGTAAAGCTTTCGCTTCAATTTGACGAATCCGCTCGCGCGTAACACCAAATACTTTACCGACTTCTTCAAGCGTCCGTGTCCGACCATCATCAAGACCAAAACGAAGACGTAACACGTTTTCTTCCCGGTCCGTCAATGTATCGAGGACATCTTCAAGTTGTTCTTTCAATAATTCATACGCAGCTGCGTCTTGAGGCGCCGTTGCGTCTTGATCTTCAATGAAATCACCGAGATGCGAATCGTCCTCTTCCCCGATTGGTGTTTCGAGTGACACCGGTTCTTGAGCGATTTTTAAAATCTCACGTACTTTCTCAGGTGTGATTTCCATCTCTTTTGAAATTTCTTCAGGCGTCGGTTCACGTCCTAAGTCTTGTAGGAGCTGACGTTGAACACGAATCAATTTATTGATCGTCTCGACCATATGAACCGGAATCCGGATTGTACGTGCTTGGTCAGCAATCGCACGGGTAATCGCCTGACGAATCCACCATGTTGCGTAGGTCGAGAATTTGTATCCTTTTGTATAATCGAATTTCTCGACCGCTTTGATTAATCCCATGTTTCCTTCTTGAATCAAGTCGAGGAACAACATACCACGTCCGACGTAACGTTTTGCAATCGAGACGACAAGACGTAAGTTCGCTTCAGCAAGACGCTTTTTCGCTTCTTCATCGTTTTGTTCAATTCGTTTTGCAAGTTCGACTTCGTCCTCTGCATTCAAGAGATCGACACGACCGATTTCTTTCAGGTACATCCGGACAGGGTCATTGATTTTAACACCTGGTGGGACAGAGAGATCGTTTAAATCCGCCTCTTCTTTATCGTCACCCGTACCATCGTTGTTTACTTTGATACCTTCAGTCTCTAACAATTGAAGAAACTCTTCAAATTGTTGCGCATCCATCGATTCAAATGAGCTGAGCTTATCTTCGATTTTTTGATGCGATAGTTCCCCATTTTTATGTCCGAGCGCGATTAGTTCATCCTTCGCGAGACGGAGTATTTCTGCTTCTGATCTTGCTTTTTCTGCCATCGAACCATACACTCCTTCCACATCATGCAACAGGTCATCGATCTTTTAAGCGTCGTTTCCGTTCGATGATTGCCTGCATTAGTTCCGCTTGAGCACGGATATCTGTTTGTTGATTCAAACGTGACTTCTCTTCATCGAGTGTCCGTCGTTGTCGTTCATTTTGAACGGCGCGTATATAATGACTCAACAAATCCGGATCGTACTCCGGCATGAGCATAAACTCTAAATCGGCGACGATTCGTTGAAGCGATGCATCTTGTAACATCGTCAAGAAGCGGTCCGGATTTGCCGGAGCACCTGCTCCATAAAACTCATATAATTTACCGGCGATCAGCTGATGCGCCGGATCATTAAAATCGACTCCGAGTTGATCTCGGACTTCCATTCCAACCTCCTCTGACCGAATCATGTAAGCAAGTAAAAAACGTTCTGCCCGCTTCCAGTTCGTAAATGTTCGGTCTTGAGGTGCTGCGACGTTCGTTTGTCGTTCGACGCGACGTTCCTGCTTTACTTTAGGTGCTTGTAACGGTTTCACTTGTGACAATAACGATTCTTTCGATAACTGGAATTCTTCCGCTAGCTTACCAAGATAAATATCTCGAAGCAGAGGATTCGTTGTCCGATTAATCTCCTCAAGCATAGTTTCAATATATCGAACGCGTTCTCCTTCTAATCGCAAGTTTTTTCCTTGACGAAAATAAAAAGATTTGAATTCAAGACTTGAAACCCGTTCTTGTTCCACTAGACGAATAAATGTTTCTTCGGAATGAGTTCCGATGTACGAATCCGGATCTTCTTCATCCGGTAGCCGAATGACGGAACAATCTACCGCAACATCTTCAAGAAGACGTAATGCTTTAATCGTCGCTGCCCGACCGGCTTTGTCTCCGTCATAGCAAATAATGACTTCATCGACGATCCGTCCAAGATTTTGTGCATGGACAGGAGTTAAGGCCGTTCCTAAAGAGGCTACGGTATAGGATATACCCGCTTGAGCGACTCGTACAACATCTAAATTGCCTTCTACGAGCACAACTTGTTTATTTTTACGCATCGCGCCCCGTGCTTGTGCAAAACCGAACAGTAATTCACTTTTATTGAAGAGCGGTGTCTCTGCCGTATTGACGTACTTCGGGTCTCTTCCATCAATGGAACGTCCACTGAATCCAACAACCGTGCCATCACGATCTGAAATCGGAAAGACGACCCTGCCGTTAAATCGATCGCGATAATCGCCATCTCTACCTACAGAAATCAATCCAGCTTCCACCATTTCATCCAAGTCAAAATTACGCCGGGTCAAGGAGTCGACTGTAAAACGTTCTTGGTCTGGAGCATAGCCGAGTTTAAATTCACGCATCGCCGATTCGCCAATTCCCCGTTTTTCAAGATATTCACGACCGGCGTCACCAGCGGCTGTCTGTAACATGACTTCATGGTACAAATCAGCAACGATTCGATGCGCTTCACGCATCCGGTATTTCTTTTCTTGATCTGGTGTCGATTCAGTCTGATCAGATCGCTCGAACTCCGGTAATGTCACGTCCGTTCGATCAGCGAGTTTCGAGACGGCTTCCGGAAAACTCATCCCTTCCGTTTCCATGACGAAGGTGATGGCGTTTCCGCCCGCTCCACAACCAAAACAATAATACATTCCTTTATCAGGCGAGACCGAAAAAGAGGGGGATTTTTCTGAATGGAATGGACATAACCCTGAATACCGATTCCCTTGTTTTTTTAATTCTACACGTTCAGAGATTAGTTCAACGATATCCGTCGCTTGGCGAACCTGATCGACCAGTTCATCCGGAATTCTTTTCAATCGTCCCACCTCCTCTTCTCAACTCTTATATATATACCCGCAATGAAACGGAACGAATACTCGTTCCGTTTCATTGGAAAAATTGCATCATCTCATTTATCAGCTAGACTAGTATACTACGCAAGTACTTTCTTGACTAGTCATGTGCCTTTCCTGAAATTCCCGTCAAAATCAAGTTCGCTGTTTCTTCAACTGCCTTATTTGTCACATCGATGATTTGACAGCCAATCCGCTCATACAATTTTTTCGCATAATCAAGTTCACGATTGATGCGATCGATTTGTGCGTAGGCAGCTTCCGGTTTCAAACCAAGCGAACGTAACCGTTCCATCCGGATATCAATCAACTTCTCAGGAGAAATCAATAATCCGAAACACTTTTCTTTCGGAATATCGAAAAGTTCTTCTGGTGGTACAGATTCCGGAACGAGAGGAACATTCGCAACTTTGTACCGTTTCAAAGCAAGGTATTGTGAGAGAGGAGTCTTCGACGTTCGTGAAACACCAATCAAGACGATATCAGCTCGTTTAATTCCACGCGGATCCCGACCGTCATCATACTTCACAGCGAATTCGACTGCTTCGATTTTCCGGAAGTATTCCTCATCCAAACGATAAATTAGCCCTGGCTCTTCTTTCGGTTGCATCCCGAGTCGATCTTCCATCGTATCAAGCAACGGTCCAAGTAAGTCGATTGCTTCGACTTCGTGAGCCTTCGCCGTCTCCGCAAGCAAACGACGGTGCTTCGCATGGACGATCGTATAAACAATCGTCGCCCGCTCTTCTTTCGCATGCAAAACGAGATCATAAATCACTTGATCGTCATCGACGAATGGGATCCGGACTGTTTCAATCGCCCGCTCCGGAAATTGAATCGCTGCTGCACGAACAACAAGTTCACACGTTTCACCCACTGAATCACTGACTACATAAATACGTTGTCTCATCTGTGAGCCTCCTCTTAAATTTCTTCATCTCTTGCTAACGCGACCAGTACTTTCGTCATGTTCGTCTTCGTCATCCGTCCGACGACTTTCAGGATGCCATCACTGTTTTCAACGACAGGCATCGAGTCGATTTGTTTTTCGATCAACTTCATCCCGGCCCCGATCAATGTTTCCGTTTTCTCACACACTGTCAAGTTCGGCATCCGCGTCATGATGATATTAACGGGCAATGAATCGAGTTCTTGGTTCCCGATTGCAGCTCGTAAAAAGTCTTTTCGTGATAAGACACCAACGAGTGCATGATCATTGCCAACGACGAAGAGCGAACCGACATCTTCTAAGAATAAGTGAACGATTGCGTCGTAAACGGTCATACTCTCATGAATCACCTTGGCAGAAGACATGAACTCGCCGACTGTCAACGTGTCGAGTTTCTCATGAAGCATCGAGGCGTTCTTTTTACCAACATACATATACCCGACGCGCGGACGCGCTTCGAGCATTCCTGTCATCGTCAAAATCGAGAGATCTGGTCGTAATGTCGCCCGCGTCAAGGAGAGCTCGGACGCAATTTGCTCTCCTGTGATCGGACCATTTTCTTTGACGATTTGGAGTATCTTTTTCTGCCGTTCATTTAACTTCATCGGCTCATCCGTCCTTTGTTTACACTAAAGTGAGTGCATTGAATCGTGCGACCGCTTGAATCGCGTCCGCGAAACGTTTCATTTCGCTTAAACGGTTCGATCGAATCGCATCGTCTTCTGCCATGATCATCGTCCCATCAAAATAGGCTGTAATGGCTGGAACCGTTGATTCAAGTGCGCCCATCGCTGTTTCGAAATCAGATTGCTCTACTGCCGCTGCGACTTGTGGAATGACCTGTTCGATTCGTTCATGTAAAGTACGTTCCGCTTCATTTTCAAAAAGCTCCGGATTGATAGTAACGACCGTTTCCGCTTTTTTCGAGATGTTGAGTACACGGCTCAACTGTTCGACTGTTTTCTTGAATGTGTCCCGTTGCGTCGCCGCTTCAAGCATTGCTGCTCGTTTTTCATTCGCTCCGACCGTCATATCAAGTTGAAGTGCTGCTTCAACGACGTCATGACGATACCCTTTTTCCGATAAACGGAACTTGAGGCGTTGACTGAAGAATTCTTGCATCGCCACTTTTACTGATTCTGCATCTGTCTGATAAAGACCTGCTTTAATTTGAGCTGTCACTACGAAATCAATCAGTTCAACGAGTGTCATTTGGATATTGCGATCCGCTAAGACTTGGACGATTCCCTGAGCCTGGCGGCGTAACGCATAAGGATCGGCAGAACCGCTTGGAATCATACCAACACCGAAGAAGCCAGCGACGCTGTCCAACTTATCGACGACGGCAAGTAGCGTCCCGGTTGGTGTCGCCGGACTTTCATCCCCAGCGAAGCGTGGCATGTAGTGCTCGCGGATCGCCGCTGCGACTTCCTTGTCTTCTTGTTTCATGTTTGCATAACGCTCGCCCATCAAACCTTGGAGCTCCGTGAACTCATAGACCATCTGACTGACGAGATCGAATTTATAGATATGACCGGCACGATCGACTTTTGTTCTGTCGGCTGAGAAGCGGTCTGCAAGCGCAAGCGCCATCTCACGTACGCGGCGAACTTTTTCACCCGTCGTTCCAAGTTTTTCATGGAAGACGATTTTGTCGAGACGGGCTGCTTGTGCGTCGATATCCGCTTTCTTATCTTCTTCGTAGAAGAATTGCGCATCGGCAAGACGGGCACGAATGACTTTTTCATTTCCGCGGGCGACGTTCTCGATGTGTTGCGCGTTCCCGTTACGCACCGTCACGAAATAATGCAGTAACGTACCATTACGTTTTACAGGGAAGTAGCGTTGGTGCTCTTTCATCGTCGTGATTAAGACTTCTTCCGGCAATTCAAGGTACGCTTCGTCAAACGCACCGAATAAGGCAGTTGGATATTCGACGAGGTTCGTGACTTCTTCAAGCAGTGACGCATCGATCGGTACTTCGAATTGTTCTGATTGTGCTAGTGCTTCGATTTGTTCTTCAATCATTTGGCGGCGTGTTGCATAACTGACGATGACATGCTCACCAGCCAATGCTTCGACATACGCATTCGGACGTAAAATCGTGATGTCTTGACCAAGGAAACGATGGCCACGTGACGTCCGTCCTGTTTCGACTGATGCGACTTCGAACGGAATGACTTGATCGTCAAGTAAGGCAATCAACCAACGGATCGGACGCATGTAACGGAGCGGTTGTGTACTCCAGCGCATGTTTTTCGGGAAGTTCATCGCCTCGATCACTTGTTTTAGCCCCGTCAATAACGTCGCTGTTTCTTGTCCTGCTTCCTTACGCGTCGCATAGATGTATTCGACTCCTTTTTCTTCACCAAGGAATAGATCATCTGTCGTCAATCCTTTTCCACGAGCAAATCCTTCCGCCGCTTTCGTCCAGCTCCCGTCTGCATCTTGCGCGATTCGTTTAGCTGGTCCTTTTAACGTTTCTTCCAAATCCGTTTGGCGTTCCGCGATTCCTTTAACGAGAACAGCGAGACGGCGCGGTGTTGAAAAGGCTTCGACTGTATCAAATGTAATCCGTGCTTCTGTCAAAAATGTCGTTACACGTTCCTTCAGTTGTGTTTCAGACTGCAAGACGAAGCGTGCCGGCATTTCTTCGAGACCGATTTCAAGTAATAATTCATGCATGTGATTCACCAGCTTTCGATTTAATCAATGGGAAACCTAAACGTTCCCGCTCTTCGATGAAACTTTGAGCACAACGGCGCGACATGTTCCGGACACGGTGGATGAATCCTGTTCGTTCCGTGACGGAAATCGCTCCTTTTGCATCGAGCAAATTAAAGGTATGTGAGCATTTTAAGATGTAGTCATACGCCGGGAACACAAGGTTTTCGTCGAGCGCCCGGTTCGCTTCTTTTTCATACTGATCAAACAATGTGAACAATAAATCAACATCTGATGTCTCGAACGTATATTTGGAATGTTCGAATTCTGGTTGATAGAAGATATCGCCATAGCGGAACCCGTCCGTCCAGACTAAGTCAAAGACACTTTCGACATCTTGAATATACGACGCGAGACGCTCGATACCATACGTGATTTCCACTGCAATCGGATTACACTCAATTCCACCAACTTGCTGGAAATATGTGAATTGCGTGATTTCCATCCCGTTCAACCAGACTTCCCAGCCAAGACCTGCTGCACCAAACGTCGGGTTTTCCCAGTTGTCTTCGACAAAACGAATGTCGTGTTCAAGCGGATTGATGCCGAGGAGTTCTAGACTTTGTAAGTAGAGTTCCTGAATGTTGTCAGGAGACGGTTTCATGATGACTTGGAATTGATGATGTTGATACAACCGGTTCGGGTTTTCCCCGTATCGTCCGTCAGCCGGGCGACGTGACGGCTCTGTATAACAAACGTTCCACGGTTCTGGTCCTAAGCTCCGTAAGAATGTCATCGGGTTCATCGTCCCGGCACCTTTTTCTACATCATATGCTTGCATCGTCAAACAACCTTGTTCCGCCCAAAATTTCTGTAACGTCAAAATCATGTCTTGTACTGTCATTTTCAAGAGATCCACCTCCAAAATTTATAAGGAAACACAAAAACGTCCCTATGTACAACATGGTTGTACATAGGGACGAGACAAGCCCGCGGTTCCACCCTACTTGCATGCGTAGCATGCCACTCTTTTACGGGAACACTCAAAAATGCCGTTCACACCCGTTTCATATCCAGCTCACACTATCCTGGAATCGCTTGAATGAAGAGGAGGTGCTACTCCTTTTTCTCATCGTGTTCGTTTAGTTAGTTCTTCCGCACTTATTCTACCGAACGTACGCGTAGTCTGTCAATCATTCTCAAGGTTGAGCAATTGATCGAGAACGCGCTTCGATCGTAACCGAAGTCCACTATAACGTTCCATGTAGGCATCCATGATTTGACGCAGTAATCGTTTCGTTTCCGGCTTGACCGTGACCGTACCGATCCGTGAAAAATCATAGACGGAAAAGACATAGAGCATCTTTGCAACTGACTCCTGCAAGAATACGGCATACTCATCTTCATGACGATGGCGCTTACAGAGCAGTCCGCCATGGTTCAGCGAAAAGGCGAAAGGTGCTTCCGTACTCCCGCAAATCGTACAGCCGTTTAAGTGCGGAGCGATACCAAGATGACGCAACAAGCGTAGTTCAACAATGAACGATACGACATCCGGATCAAGTCCTTCGTCCATCGCCTCCAGTCCGTCGACGAATAAATCATACAACGTCGGATAGGCGACGCGTTCGTCAAGTGCCTTATCCGCAAGTTCGAGCAGGTACATCGCATATGACATCAAGAGGACATCTTGCCGGATATGTGAATACCCGGTGATGACATCCGCTGATTTTAATTGACCGAGTCCACGTGACCTCGGGTAGACATAGACCGCTCGAATAAACGGCTGACTTGCTGCATTAAACCGGCTACCCGGTTTCTTCGCACCACGAGCCATGACGGCGAGCTTTCCGTATTCACGCGTCAGCAACGTGATGATTTTATTCGATTCACCATACACGACCGTTCGTAATACGAGCCCTTCCGCCTTATCAATCATCGCTTAATACTCATCGTCGCGGAAGCCGAGTTCACGCAATTGTCCGGCTTTGTTACGCCAGTCTTTTTGCACTTTGACCCATAGGTTCAAATAGACTTTCGTTCCGAGAAGCATTTCGATGTCCGTCCGTGCTTCAGACCCGATTTCCTTGAGGAGTGCCCCACGTTTCCCGATGATGATGCCTTTTTGCGAATCACGTTCGATTAAAATCGTCGCGTGGACGTCGACCATATTGCCGTCCTCACGTGTTTTGATTTGATCAATCGCAACTGCGATCGAATGCGGTACTTCGTCTCGTGTTTTTTGTAAGACTTTTTCGCGAATCATTTCCGAGATAATAAAGCGTTCCGGATGATCCGTTACTTGATCGGCCGGATAATACATCGGTCCTTCTGGTAAAAGTTTCGCAACCTCACCGAGGAGCGGTTCAACATTATTACCTTGAAGAGCAGAAATCGGCACGACCGCTGCAAACTCTAATTCGTCTTTATACGACTCAATGATTGGCGGAATGTCATTCGGATGAATCAAGTCGACCTTGTTCATGACGAGAATGATTGGCGTATCAAGGCCTTTCAACTTCTCGATGATGAAGTCGTCGCCTTTTCCTTTTGGCTCCGTCACGTTGATCATGAAGAGAATCGCATCGACTTCACGCAAAGCGTTTGTCGCAACTTTCATCATGAAGTCACCGAGCTTATGCTTTGGTTTATGAATTCCTGGCGTATCGATGAAGACCGTCTGCACATCATCCGTTGTGTAAACACCTTGAATCTTGTTTCGTGTCGTCTGTGGCTTATCTGACATGATTGCAATTTTTTGACCGATGACACGGTTCAAAAACGTCGATTTCCCGACATTCGGACGACCGATGATCGAGACGAATCCCGATTTAAATCCTTCTTTAAACATTGAGATCTCCCTTCGTGAACGCACCTGGTAACAATGCGCCAACGGTTGTTTCTGTGACATCACCTGTTAAGTTCGTCAAATAGATTGGCATATCTGCATCACACATTTCGAACAGGACTTGGCGGCATTGTCCGCATGGTGCTACTGGACCTTCCGTGTCTGCTACGACAGCCATCGCTGCATATTCACGTGCATCTTGTGCCCATGCTGAGAAGACGGCTGTCCGCTCTGCACAGTTGCAGAGACCGTAAGCGGCGTTTTCGATGTTACACCCGTGGAAGATTTGTCCGTCTTTTGTTAAGAGAGCAGCTCCGACTTGGAACTTCGAATATGGAACGTACGCTTTTTCGCGTGCAATTTTAGCTTGTTCGAGTAATTGTTCTGTTTTCATGTCATTTTTCCCCTTTTAGCAACTTTGTTGGCCAAAAAAGGCCGGATTCTTATTGTACCAAATATGGGACGAAGATGCATAGTGCAATCACAATTGATGTAAGCGCCAACACTAAAACTGCACCGCTTGCGATGTCTTTTGCCGCCTTGGCTAACGGATGCCACTCTTTCGTCACTAAATCGACCGTTCTTTCAAAAGCTGTATTCAGCATTTCCGCACCTAGAACGGTACCGATCGTTAAAAATAAGATGGCACGTTCAACGGACGAAAGTGGGAAATAAAATGCTGCAATCGTGACGACTAGTCCGAGAACAAAATGAACTTTCATATGTCGTTCTTCTCGAACGGCTTGTCGGATGCCCGCTAGCGCATGGACAAACGGAACCCACCAGGACTTCACAACTCGCCTCGATACAACTCGAAGTGATGTAGAATTTCCTCCTGACGTTTTGTCATGACTTCTTCATCTGCCTTTTCGATGTGGTCATACCCTAACAGATGTAAAAAACCATGGACGGCTAGAAAACCAAGTTCCCGCTCAAACCGATTTCCATATTCAGCCGCTTGTTCCCGACACCGTTCGACGGAAATGATTAAATCACCCAGTACAACAGGTTCGTCTTCTAGTAATTGAAAGTCAATTTCATCTTCTCCGAGCTCATCCATCGCAAACGAAATGACGTCCGTCGCTTGATCTTTCCCACGCCAGTCGCGATTGATTTCTCTGATTTCTTCATTCGTCACGAATGTGACGGACAGCTCACTATTGACTTCGACTTCTTCTTGTTTCGCAGTATAAATAAGAATCGATTCGACTAAGCGCTGCTGTTCCTCGCTCAATAAGTTTCCCTCGTCTGTCATATAAGTATTCATTTCGTTTCCTCTTTCTTTAATTCAGGATATTCAATCCGTTCGTGGAACAATCCCGAAAGCGTATGACACGCACTTTCCCCGACACGATAAATGTCACGTGTCGTAATGTCACATTCCGCGAATTGATCGTCGAGCATCTTCTCTCGAATGATTTTCGAGACAAGATCACGAATCCCCTCTTCAGTCGGAGACTTCATCGAGCGGACAGCTGCTTCAATCGAATCCACAATCATGATGACTGCCGCTTCTCGTGTCTGTGGTTTCGGTCCACTGTAACGGAATTCCGCTTCGTTGACTTCACCTTGCTCCGTTGCTTTTACATAGAAGTAGCGGAGTAACGACGTACCATGGTGCTCTTGGCAAATCGCGACGATTGCCCCCGGGATTTTTGCTTCTTGTAAGAGTTCTACTCCATCATCCGTATGCGCTAAAATAACACGCGCCGACTCGATTGGTGTCAATCGATCGTGCGGATTACGGCCATGTTGATTTTCGATGAAATAAAGCGGACGGCGGGTTTTCCCAAGGTCATGATAATAAGCACCAACTCGCGCAAGTAACCCATCTGCCCCGATTGCTTCACATGCCGTTTCAGCTAAGTTCGCGACCATCATACTATGATGATACGTTCCTGGTGCTTCGACCAGTAATTTCTTTAATAACGGATGTGTAGGATTTAACAGTTCTAATAACCGTGTCGGAGCCAAGATTCCGAAAGTCATTTCTAAAAATGGTAACAAACCAATCGCGAAGATAGCACTCAATACGCCGCTCGCGATCGCAAACGCCGTTAACGTTAGCGTTTCCTGAAGTTCAAGTTGCCCACTGCGCATCAATAAGAAGGTAAAGAAGACAACGATGTTCGCAGCAGAAATCATTAAACTACTCAAGAAAATCCGTCGTCGTGACAAACTCGATTGTAAAAAGAATGTCGCGACGAGTCCGCCTACCACTAAGTAAATCGCAATGTTAAAACTAAAGTTTTGGTTCGTGCTATAGAAAAATGTGCCGGCAAGCGCCATAAAGAGTGTGCTGGACAAGGCGATTCGTTCATTCAGCAAATTTCGTAAAACGAGTGCCGCGAATGCCGTCGGTGTCAACAAGTACAGTACAGGATTGATATCCTCTGCCAAAAACGCCATTCCGTATGTCACGACAAGTTGCAAAATCACGACAAGATAGACAAGACCGAACAAACGTACTTTACCCATCTTCGCGTATCGAAGATTTGAACGAGCGATGAATCCATATAACAGCAACGTCATTAAACCACTCAAAAGTAACGTTCCTAACAATGGTTTGAACGACTTCCGGTCAGAGATCAATCCGACAAGCTTAAGCTGACGGTATTCATCTTGCGAAATCACTTCACCACGCTTAACGATAACCTCCCCTTCAGAAATGATGACAGGTTCGACTTTATCGCTCGTTTGATTTCGTAATTGCTCCGTCTTCTCAGGGTCATACACGTAGTTCGTGACAATCAATTGATCGGTCAATGCCTTACTGACCGCTTTTAATGAAAAAGATAATGGTGTTCGGTCGATGTCGAGCCGTGCATTCTCACGCGCTTCTGCTAACTCTCCGTCCTCAGAAGAAATCCGCTGTTTCATTGCTTCTTCAATTGCCGTAATCACCGCGTCACGTGTCGTGCTTCGAACGGACGAAGAAGACGTCGCAAGCAAACGCAATTCATCATCTTTCAATAAATCAGCCGCCTCTGTATTTCGAAGCCGCTGCTTAATCCGTCCGATATCTTCTGCCTTCGTTATACCTTTTAAGCTCGCAAAGAGTTGTTCCACCTTATCAATTTGTTGCGATGCATATTCTTTTTTGACCGTATACTGACTGTCAATCGCAGCTACGGTATTTTCTTTAATCTGTCTGGTCGCTTCACGGTCTTCGATGGTCAAAGGAGATCGGATATCTTCTTCCGCGATAGAGAAGGCTTCTGCCGCCAAAGCTTCCGGGCGAACGGACACATACATCATCGTTGACACGATGATGTAAAATCCAATCGTCAGCAAGCTGATCCACAGTCCTATTTTCCGCATGTCTTAGTCCCCTTCCCCTTACTTTCATGGTTGAGTTTCAGCCGATTTCTTGGCTGTACGCATCAATGATTTTCCGGACAAGTGGATGACGAACGACATCAGCAGAACTGAAGTGTTCAAAATGAATGCCTCGAACATCACCTAACAAATTCAAGGCTTCTTGCAATCCAGAGGCTTTTCCCCGAGGCAAGTCGACTTGCGTCAAATCTCCTGTAACAATCATTTTCGAATGAAATCCGAGTCGCGTCAAAAACATTTTCATTTGTTCTTTTGTCGTATTTTGAGCTTCATCCAAGATGACGAAGGCATGTTCGAGCGTTCGTCCACGCATGTAGGCAAGTGGAGCAATTTCAATCACACCGCGCTCTAATAAGCGCGCCGTATGTTCGACACCTAACACATCATGGAGCGCATCGTATAACGGACGAAGGTAAGGATCGACTTTTTCTTTTAAGTCCCCCGGTAAGAAACCTAGACTTTCACCAGCTTCAACAGCAGGACGTGTAAGGACAAGCCGTTTCACATGCCCCTCTTTCAGGGCTTTCGCCGCCATGACGACAGCTAAATACGTTTTCCCTGTCCCGGCAGGTCCGATTCCGAACGTTAAATCGTATTTCTCAATCCCGCGTACATAACGTGCTTGACCTAGTGTTTTTGCACGTAATGGTTTTCCTTTATGATTCGTATGAACGACGGTGTCATATAATTCAAGTAATTCATCGACTCGATTTTGTCGTGCCAATTGAATTGCACTTGTTGCGTCACGCTCCGTTAAAACTGCCCCACGATTCACGAGCTGTGTGAGAACGCCGATGACTTGCGTCGCCAGTCTAATCGAGTCCTCCATTTCTGCTTGAACAACCAATTCATCACCTCGATGAACGAGCTGAACATCAAGTTCTGCCTCCATTGTTTTAAGCACCGCATCATTCGGTCCAACGAATGCTTGCGTCTGATCTGAATTCGAGAATGCGAATGGAATTCTTTCATTAAATATCACGTTATGATTGGCCTCCTAATGATGGACAACAGTATGTCATCGCCACAAATCTATTCTCTTCTACTTTAGCATTTCCTAATAATAGATGGAAAGAAAAACCCATCTTGTTGAAACACCTAAAAAGGTCAGCTCCCCTTAAAATTAGGAAGCTGACCTGTTCTTATGAATGGGGTGTTTTTGTTTTACGTTTTGAAACGGGTGGACCGAGGACTTCGCTCCAGATGATGGCACGACGTGCTTCTTCTTGCGTCGTTTGCATCCCTGTTTTCTTGACCGCTTTCGTCCCGATTGCTCCTTCGGCGATTGACCCCTTGATTTCTCCGATATTCGTACTCGTTTTAGAAACCAGCTGACGATCCGTATGCCGTTGCATGTCCGTTCGACGATCTTCTAACAGCGGACGTTGCTGTTTCTTTTTTACAGCCGGCGGTGCATCATCATTCGTCATCGCTTCCGCCTGCCCCACCATGTTCTTCACATAATCCCCAAACTCTTTTGATGGCGTCCTTGTCGGTTGGTTAGCTTTACTTTTATCTGCCGCTTTAGAAATGACAGAGATGACGCCAAATGCCACCATTAAACCGACCCAGATTAAACTTCCCATCCTACATCATCCTTTATTGTGAGTCATTCGGCGAAGACTGACCACCAATTGCCTGGCGCATCTTCGTATCTGCTGTCACGTTGAGGTAATTCGCATAATCCATCACGCTGAAGTTTCCGTCACGAAGCGCTTCCGAAATCGCAAGCGGGACTTCCGCTTCGGCTGCAACAACTTTCGCTCGCATTTCTTCGACACGTGATTTCATTTCTTGTTCGCTCGCAATCGCCATCGCACGACGCTCTTCCGCTTTCGCTTGGGCGATGTTTTTATCCGCTTCCGCTTGATCCGTTTGAAGAACAGCACCGATATTTTTCCCGATATCGATGTCCGCGATATCGATTGATAGAATTTCGAACGCCGTACCGGAATCAAGGCCTTTCGCAAGAACCGTTCGTGAAATCATTTCCGGATTTTCAAGCACTTCTTTTTGATCGTGACACGAACCGATTGTCGAAATGACACCTTCGCCGACACGGGCGATGACTGTTTCTTCACCCGCACCACCGACAAGACGGTCAATGTTAGCCCGGACTGTGATTCTTGCTTTTGCTTTTACTTCAATCCCGTTCATCGCAACACCTGCGATGAATGGTGTTTCGATGACTTTTGGATTAACTGACATCTGTACTGCTTCAAGCACGTTTCGTCCTGCCAAATCAATCGCGGCCGCACGTTCGAAACTAAGTTCGATGTTTGCACGATGCGCGGCAATCAACGCATTGACAACACGATCAACGTTACCACCGGCAAGAAAATGACTTTCAAGTTGGTTCGTATTCAAGTTTAAGCCAGCTTTGACGGCTTTAATTAACGGATTGACGATTTTAGAGGGTGTGACGCGACGTAAACGCATTCCAACGAGTGTGAAAATCGAGACGCGGACGCCGGCCGCCAAAGAACTAATCCACAGTGGGATTGGAACGAGCGTAAAGAAAATTGCGAGGAAGATTAAGACTCCTCCGGATATGAGTAGGACCGTTAACAGTTCAGGTGTCATGTGATTGACTCCTCCTTCGTAGTTTGGACTCGAACGACGACGCGTCCGTGTGTCACTTCTTTGACGATAATTCGCTCACCAGAGCCGATAAAATTCCCTTCAGTCACTGCATCGATCCGATTCCCATCGATTTCAATCGTTCCAGCAGGTCGTAAAGGCGTCAAACTGATACCTTCCTTGCCATTGAGTTGAACTTTCTCTTCATGTGACAAATACCCTTTTTCCGACGATGTCGAATCCGTCAAAATCAAACCTCTCCATAACAATGACTGGTTGGATTTGATTCTTCGGTATGCCCAGTATCCTGCCGCCAGCGACAAAAATACGGATAGACCTATCGCAAGGCCGACTTGACCGACCGTCGCACCCGCCATGATCAGGCTCGCGAGGACAGCACCGATACCCACAACTCCAAAGATACCGAATCCTGTGACGAATATTTCGATCAGCAACATGACGACACCGACCAAGAAGACCGCTAAAATCATCCCTAAGCTAAAAGACATTACTCCGTTCACCCCTTTTTATCAGAATCAGACGCTTCTCCCCTTTTGAAACACATTTCTTTGTTACTCTTATTATATACGCTTTCACCCATTAAAAGGTTTCACAACTCTTTTAATTTCTAATTATTCCGATAATATGTGTCAAAAAAACAAATAAAAAAGGTATCCCGAGGGATACCTTCAAAATTGATCAATTTAATTGTTGTTTAACAAGTCGATTAATCAAAGCACCGTCCGCCTTGCCCTTAAGCTGCGGCATGACGACACCCATTACTTTCCCCATATCAGAAGGAGCAGAGGCACCCGTCTGTGCAATAGCTGCATCAACGATTTCCTGAACTTCTTCTTGAGAAAGTTGTTTTGGCATATAAGCTTCGAGCACGATAATCTCTGCTTGAATCTTCTCGACGAGGTCGTGACGATCAGCGCTTTCGAATTCTCGGAGGGAGTCGTTGCGCTGTTTCATCTCACGTGAGAGTATAGTTAGCTCTTCCTCATCAGTTAATTCTTGCTTACCGAGTTTAATCGCTTCATTTTGCAGGGACGACTTCACCATCCGAATCGTCGTCAGACGATCTTTCTCACGCGAACGCATGGCTTCCTTCATATCCGCTGTCAAACGCTCTTGAAGACTCATGAGGATACACCCTCTCTAACGTTAGAACTTCTTACGCTTACGCGCAGCCTCCGATTTAAGCTTACGTTTTACACTTGGCTTTTCGTAGTGTTTACGTTTACGAACTTCAGCAAGCGTACCATCTTTTGAAACACCACGTTTGAAGCGACGAAGTGCGTCTTCAAGTGATTCATTTTTACGTACACGAGTTTCCACTAGTTTTCCCTCCCTCCGATATTACCGACTAAAGGAAACGTGTCAGACACGTCATATAACATTATAGTAGGAATGTACAGAATGGTCAATAGTTGATTGACATGTTCTCATTACATCCTTGATATGTTCCTTTTTGTTCCTTTCTATAGTCTCATGTCGTCCCATTATTTACAACAGATTCATCTGTTTTACCTAAAAAAACGCGGCACTTTTTGTAAGCGCTTTCTTAAAATCATTAAAATGTTTTGTCAAAACAGTGAATGATGTGTCAAAATATAAACAGTTATCTGAAAAAGGAGTTGGTATTATTTATGAAAGAAGCAAAACGAGTCATCTGGGGTCTTCTCATCGGTATCGCCTTAGGACTTGTCCTAGCCGCTCTACCTGACAAGACGATTTACGAAAAATTAGATATGTATGCCTTACAACCAATCGGGACGATTTTCTTGAACCTGATTAAAATGCTTGTTGTTCCAATCGTCTTCTTCTCGATTTCCCTCGGTGTCATGGGTCTCGGGAACCCAAAAGAATTGGGTCGTGTCGGCGGAAAAGCCATCGGGTTTTTCTTATCGACGACAGCAGTTGCGATCATCATCGCACTTGGTCTTGCCTTATTAATCAAACCGGGCGAACGTGGTACTTTCCAGACTGAAGGACTCTCAAAGGCAACCGGTGAGATTCCTGATACAAGTATCATCAATACGATCGTCGGGATGTTCCCGACAAACCCGATCACGGCGATGGCGGAAGGTAACATGCTCCAAATCATCGTCTTCAGTGTGTTCGTCGGGTTCGGAATTACGTTCTTAGGTAAGAAAGCAGCAACGCTTCGTTCGTTCATCGAACAAGGCAATGACTTGATGACGTACTTAATCACACTCGTCATGAAAATGGCGCCGCTCGGAGCTTTCGCCTTGATCGCTTCAGCCGTTGGTTCATTAGGTCTTAAATCATTACAAGCAATGTTCGCGTATATGTCGATCGTCGTCTTATCATTAATCGTTCATTCATTATTCACATATGGTTCTGCCGTCTCTTTGATCGGAAAAATGAATCCGATCTTCTTCTTCAAGAAGTTTGCACCCGTCATGATGTTCGCCTTCTCGACATCTTCGTCGAACGCAACACTTCCGGTCGCGATGCAAACGGCGCAACGTGAACTTAAAGTACCACGGTCTGTCTCAAGTTTCGTTCAACCGCTTGGTGCGACGATCAACATGGACGGAACAGCAATCATGCAAGGGGTCGCGACCGTTTTCATCGCGCAAGTCTATAATGTCGATTTAACACCAGGACAACTCGCGACGGTCGTCTTGACTGCCGTTCTCGCGTCTGTCGGAACAGCTGGTGTGCCTGGAGTCGGCCTCGTCATGCTGACGATGGTCCTCCAGTCGGTCAACCTTCCCGTCGAAGGAATCGCCTTAATCATCGGGGTCGATCGTCTACTCGACATGATGCGGACTGCCGTCAACGTCACTGGTGACGCTGCTTGTGCCGTCATCGTAGCGAAATCGGAAGAAGGTAACTTAAAAGATAAGGAAGTCGAAGACGAGCGCTACGCGTAAGTTTTCCGCTTGATGAAAAAAGGTCGTCCCTACCGTGAATCACTCATGGTAGGGACGACCTTTTTGTATCTTGTTATTTTTTTAGAACAAATGAACTGAGTGGATCTACCGTGATGCTGCCTGAAACATTTCGAAGTGTTTTCGTCCCTGCTGTTTTACCATCGACGATCAACTTCCACTTTCCTTTCGGAAGCGTCAGCTTGACCGCAGCACGTTTTGCGTTATGGACAACGAACAACTCTGCTTTTTGATGTGGTGCATCTTCTGAAAGTTGATACGCGACGACTTGCTCCATCGTATCGACAAACGTCAAATACCGTCTGATGTCTTTCGCTGATCCGAGGTGAAGTGCCGGATTTGCTTTCCGGACTTCAATCAAGCCCTTCATGTAATCGACGTCTTGTTGACGATCCATCTTCCGTTTCCAGTCGAGCTGGTTGACGGAGTCCGGTGATTTATACGAATTATGGTCGCCGCCCTTCGTCCGCATGAAATCTTGACCGGCATGAATGAACGTCGTCCCTTGTGACGTTAACAGGATGCTTGACGCCAAGCGGTGCATTTTCGTTTTCGTCGCATCCGTATCGTTCGGGTTCGTTAAGTTCAACTTATCCCATAACGTATGGTTGTCGTGTGCTTCCACATACGTGATGGTTTGATTCGGCTCTGCTGCAAATCCTGTGATGTCTTGGTTATACGCAATCTCACCGACGATTCCGCGTTTAATGCGTGTTTCAAGACCTGTTTTCCCGTTAATGAATCCTGCATCCGTATCTTCAAAGACACTTCCTTTAAGCGCATCACGCAAGTTATCGTTGAAGTGGGCGACGCCCGGCATTTGTTTTGCATTTGTCTGATTCGCTTTTTCTGTTTCAGGAAGTGGTGTGTTCAAGCTCCACCCTTCGCCAAAAACAAGGATTGATGGATCGATTTTAGTTGTCGTCTTTTTGACGGCATTCATCGTCTTGACGTCATGGATCCCCATCAAATCAAACCGGAAACCGTCCCAGTGGTACTCTTTTGCCCAGTATCCGACGGAGTCGACGATCAACTTATGCATCATCTGGCGTTCTGACGCTGTATCATTCCCGACACCCGTCCCGTTCGCTAAATCGCCACCCGCTGTGTAACGGTAATAGTAACCCGGGACGATTTTATCGAGGTTCGATGCTTTGGCGTCGAACATATGGTTGTAGACGACATCCATGACGGCACGTAGCCCATTGTCATGAAGACCTTGAATCATCTGTTTCATCTCTGTGATTCTGACTTTCGGGTCATATGGATTCGTCGCATATGAACCTTCTGGTGCATTGTAGTTTTTCGGGTCATATCCCCAGTTGTATGATTTTAGCGGATTCGTCTCATCGACGGAAGCCGTATTGAAGTCGTACACTGGAATGAACTGAACATGTGTGATGCCAAGTTCTTTGAGATGATCAAGTCCTGTTTTCGTCTTCGTTTTCTTGCCATCTTTCATTAAACGTGTTCCACGTTCAACTACTCCGAGGTACTTCCCTTTTTGCTTAATTCCTGAATCATATCTTGAACCGGTCACATCAAACATCGACAAATCACGGACGTGGGTTTCATAGATGATGGCATCTGTCGCTTGTTTAAGCGGCATCTTTGATTTCGTCCAGCGTTTCGGATCCGTCTCCTTTAAATCAACGACAACACCTTGATCCCCATTGACAGCAACAGCTGTCGCATATGGATCGACGGCACGCGTCGTATCTTTTGCATGTTTCACTTCATATGTGTAGCCTGTCCCGTCGAGGTCACCTTTTACAGTGACGGTAAAGACGCCACGATCACCACGTTTCATCTCGATTTCTTGTGTGATGTCTTTTGTTGTTGCTGCTGCTTGTTTTGGTAACTTGTATAACTCGAGCTCGACCGTTTGAGCGGTTGGTGCCCACAAACGGAACGTCGTTTTTGATTTTTTATACGTCACACCTAACTTGCCATCATAGGCATACTTTTGATCAAAGGCATCAGAACGTAAGACCTGTCCTGCTTCAAGCACGCCTTCACCGAAGACAGGATGTGTCACAGTCACGATCTTTGCTAAATCGATGTCGGACGAAACCGTTACTTCAAGTGTCTTCGCGTCAAGTTGTGTGACGACCGGATTGACGAGTCCCGTGAACGAAAATTGTCCGATATCGTCTGCTGAGACGGGCGCGTTCGTTTTGAGCGTCAGCTTCTTAAAGTCATCTGCGAGGAAACTCGTAATCTTAGGTGTCCGGTCAATTTCCGGTTTTCCGTAGTAGATTGTTTGATCCCCTTCGATTAACCAGATGTCTTTTGCTCCGGCATAGAAGAAACGATCCGCCCCGTCTTTTTCAGACCAGCCTTCGATATGCGGAATGATCCCGACGAGTCGTTGTTTCGTTGGGTTCGCAAGCGACACGGTTGTGACAGCACCAAACTCATCTTGTTGATTAAATTCAAACCGTTGTCCATCTGCCGCATTCGGCCATGCCCAAACGCCATATTTTTCATAATCGTTGTCATAACGATAATAATGGACGTTCGTTTTGATTGATTCGACGTCAGCCCCGCCTGTCGGATTGACCGGTGAGACGTCTTTACTTCCGGATGCAATCCACACTTCCGCGACACCATCTTTAATCATGTCTTTTGTGATGAATCGGTCATTTTCAGAACCGGAATCTTTGTTCCAGTTATCATCACGGACGATAAAGCCGATTTTTTCTGGTTGGTCGACCGGGAATTCATAAGCGGCAACCTTTCCGTATGCATCTTCTCCGTTAAAGACGTGCGCCTTGTTCGGGAAGTAATCCGGTCCGTTCGCCCAGAGCCAGAGATTCCAATCTTTTTCTGACGTTTTATCTTCTTTATAGTGAATGATGACGAGCGTCGATTTGCCTTTTTCGAGCGCTAATCCGTTCACTGGGAGTAAACTGAAAATTAGTGCAAACGTTAGCACAACTGCACAGACTGATTTCCATCGATTCATGTTCCATCCTCCTTGAATGTATGTAATCGTTTTCATTTCCATTTTCCACACGAATTCCCATACTGTCAAAGTATATTTTAGTTAACTAAAGAAAATAAGCCTTTCGGACCAGAACAAAAAAGGGCTGACTCATAAGTCAGTCCAAAATCAATCCTATATCGATCAAATGCTTATGAAACTTAAAAAACCTGCATGGGTAGGCTGTTCTGTCACATTTCCCTGTCTCGACTCGTCTTCAAAGCGGCAACCTTACGCGCCGCTTTGGAAGCGATTCAAGACGGAAGACGCTTTTAATTCTCGCCACTTTGTCTACAAAGTGAAGAAAACGACAACTCCACAGTCTGTGTTATCCCTTCATCAATGCTTCGAGTGCTTGTTTCGTTTCCCGCATCGACGCATCCGAGGCGAAGAAATACCAAATGCCGTCACTTGCGATATACCCTTCGCCGTCGATTTTCAAGGATTGTAAGTGTTTGAAACCGGTTTGATTCTCTTGTGCCAGTTGGGTCGCTTCAGAAAACGTAATGTTCGTACTGAAATTATCCTCTAAGACCTGACTGAGTTGTTCGAGCTTCGTTAAAATGTTCGGACCTGCAAGTTTCATTCCGACAGACTCAAGAACTTGCCGTTGCCGGATTTGCCGTCCCATATCCCCGAGCGGATCCTGTTTCCGCATCCGGGCGTAACCACTCGCTTCGAGACCGTCCAGTTCAATCTGTCCTTTCTTGTACTCTTTTTGAAGCCGACGGTCGTTCCAACTAAAGGCAGACGGATTATCAACCGTCACACCATCAACGGCGTCAACGAGTTCAATCAGTCCATCCATGTTGATTTTAGCGTAATACGGAATCTCGACGTCAAACGTCTTTTCGACCGTCTGAAGCGTCTCTTCGACTCCACCATAGGCATACGTATGATTAATTTTTGTCGTCTGTCCATCTGCTAACGTGACTTGCATATCGCGCGGAATCGAAAGTGAACTCGCTTGTTTTGTTTTCGGATTAAACGATAACAACATGATTGCATCGGCCCGACCCGGATCATTTTTCCGTTCATCGACACCAATCAACAAAACATGGACAGGTTGCATGACTTCAAGTGGTAATTTTTGCTCACCTTTTAGTGGAGTAATCAATGCATCAGCAGTTTGTTGGAGCTTTAAAAATGCGTATCCGGTCGTCGCACTCGCAATCAAGACGACTAGTAACAAAAGCACACTCGCGACTCGCAAGAACGGATTCGGTCGCTTTTTCTTCATCCGTGATTCCATCATTAACCTCCTCACAGTTTCTGTTGATACGTCTTCATCAGACCGGTGATATTCGAGTTATGCAAGAAGAGTACACCGTCGACTTGTTGTTGTTTTGCGAATTCTGACACATCAAATGTTGCATTGACATACCGGATATCAACGACTTCGAGATTCGCACTTCGGGCGAGAAACGGCAGGACAGGATTCGCAAAGGAATCCTTCAGGACAAGCAGTTTTGGTCCCTTTACGTCCGACCGCATCGACATGATGCCATGGTTGCCCCGTAAAAAGACTTCATACCGGTCGGCATAATCACCTGCTTCCTTGATATAGCTTTCATCGATGACCGGTTGCTGGCACGTGTTGTCGTAGCACACATCAATCCCGTCGAACTGGCTTCCATCGTAATAAGCAAGTGTATCGCCGGTCGTTGCATAGGCGAGGGTCGTTTTCCGGGCAAGTGATCCATAATATTCGTGCCCGGATACTTTCCGGGCGTTTGACGCGACCGGTACTTCTTTAATCGATACCTTGTCCGCTCGCAACTGACGAACGATTTGCTGATAGGCAAAATAAGCTCCGTCAATGTTCCAGTGATGATCCGTTTTAAAATAATCGGACAGCTTCAACTGGTCGAGCGAAATGTTCGTCATCCCTGCCTGATCAAACCCTTCTACCATCTTTTTGTACCGGACTGTCGCGTTCGACGCGACATAGTCGGGTAAAATCCCGTTCTTCTCAGCGACGACCGTCTTTGAAGGAGCTAGTGCCATGTAGACAGGTCGATCAACGGCTTGAACAAATTTCTTAAAACCGTCCGGAATCGGTGTCACCTGTGCCTGACTCGACTCAATCATGTAGTCATTCGGGGCCGTATAAATGCCATTTCGAAACGGTTGGCGTAAGACGTTTTTTGACAAGCGGGCTTGTGTTTCGACGAGTGTCCCACGAAGCAACAATTGATCGGTAAAATACTTTTCGAGTTCTCCCATGTATGCCCCACTGACGACTGTTGCTGTCGTTGGTGGCGTCAATTTTGCGAGCGAACGATTTTCAAGTTGTGACATGACACGGTCCTGTTTCAAGACCGTCCCAAGACCAACCATCGTCAGGATGACCATGAAACTGACTGCCGTCGCCGCCATCATCCGTCGTTCGAACGAGTACTTCTTTCGTGGCCTCTGGTCTTTGTCTGGTCTGAGTGGCGCATGTGCCATGCTGATTCCTCCTTACTTAAAAACGGAAATAAATGAACGGATTGAAGGTACTCGCGACGAGGGCAGATGTCGCAAGAAACAGTAACAACATCGCATAGCCATACTGAATCGTCTGGCCGACTTTCCCGAGCCGTTCGACGATCCACTGACCCAGTATTTTTGGTAGCGGTGTCGCAGCAAACGCGGCAAGCAGTAAGATGACACCATTTTGGACGAGCTGGTAACTGGCACGTTCATCCCACACTTCTGTCGGGATAAACATCGCACGCAAGTACTCGAGTGCGTCCGGAAATGTCGTTGCACGGAAAAAGACCCAGCCGACTAACACAAGAATGAATGTCCAAATCGTCGAAATGACGGGGACACGGCGTAATAATTTCCCGAGAAATGCTTTCTCGAGCATAATCCATATCCCGTAGTACGCACCCCAGGCGACGAACGTCCAACTCGCACCATGCCAGAGGCCCGTCAGCATCCAGACGACTGCAAGATTTCGATACTGTTTGAGCGGCGAGACACGATTGCCGCCAAGCGGGATATAGACGTAATCACGGAACCATGAGCCGAGTGAGATATGCCAACGTCGCCAAAACTCCGAGACGGACTTCGCGATGTAGGGATAGTTGAAGTTTTCCAAAAAATGAAATCCGAACATCAGTCCGAGTCCAATCGCCATGTCGCTATATCCCGAAAAATCAAAGTAAATTTGTAGCGCATAGGCGATGATGCCGATCCATGCCAGACCCATCGACAAATCATTCATCTTGAAGACGGCATCTGCCACTTGCCCGCAGCCATTCGCTAAAATCAATTTTTTCGACAACCCGATAATAAAGCGGCGGACACCAAGTGCGAAATCAGGTAATGTCTCTTGCCGATCGTTGATTTCATTTGCGACCGTCTCGTAGCGGACGATTGGCCCGGCAATCAATTGCGGAAATAACGCGATATACAAAGCTAAATCAAGCGGGTTTTTTTGGACTTTCCCCGCTTCCCGGTAGACATCGATGACGTAACTCATCGCCTGAAACGTAAAGAAGGAAATCCCGATCGGTAACACGACTTCCGGAACAAACAGTTCCACCTGAAACGTTTGATTCAAAGACGCCATGAAAAAGCCACTGTACTTGAACCACCCGAGTAAAGCGAGGTTCGTGATGACCATACTCGCCATGACAGGTTTGATGCCGACACGGTGCCGGTACGTATCGACCATCAGGGCAAACAAATAGTTGATCAGGATACTCGCGAGCATCAGTAAAACGAACTTCGGTTCTCCCCAAGCGTAAAAGAAAAGGCTCGCTACAAGGAGCCAGCCGTTACGAAAAAATCGTGGCACTAGATGATAGACAAGCAGGACGACCGGTAAAAACACAAATAAGAAAATCGTCGAACTAAACAGCATAGTGAGGATCCTCCTGTTTCAGTTGAATACGTTCAGCGATCTTCAACTCGGTCAGTTGGATCCGGACGTCACCTGCTACGAGAAACTTAAAGGCAATTTTAAAATACTGTGCCCCTTTCATCCGCTCCAGTTGAATCTGAAGATCAGTTGCTCCGTCGAGCATGACGAACTCCGACTCCGACCCCATGCGTTTTTTATTTCCGTATTGCATCTTAAAGAGTTGGACTTGACAAGGAACATCGGTTTCAAAACGACACGTCACATGAATGACGTCCGCCTGTCCGAAAGCGGCATCTTGGCGGTACAGCTTTGACGGCGGATACTGGAAACCTTGATCAAACAATTGGATATACAATTTATCCGCATCCGTCGCCGCCTGGAAATCGAACAACACACCAACCGCTTCGTCTTCTAACAGAATCTTTTCTTGACTTCCCTGCGGAAAAAAATGATAACTTGCTAAATGAAACGTACGTGCTGTTCTCATACCGGGACCTCGCTCATGATCGCGTCAACGATACGTTCCGCCGCATGACCGTCACCGTAAGGATTCGCGGCCTGTGCCATCCCCTGATACATTTCTTCATCCGTCAATAAGCGATGACTCATCTCAAAAATACGTTCCGGATTTGTCCCGACAAGTTTTAATGTCCCGGCTGCAACACCTTCCGGCCGTTCTGTCGTCTCCCGCAGAACAAGTACTGGTACACCGAGCGATGGCGCTTCTTCTTGGATACCGCCGGAGTCTGTCAAAATAAACGTTGCCCGGGCCGCTAAGTTATGAAAATCAAACACATCGAGTGGGTCAATCAAGTGAATGCGCGGATGGTGTTTCAATTGCTCCGCCGCTTCGAGCACGATTGGGTTCGGATGGACGGGGTAGACGATTTCAATATCTGCATGCGTCTCTGCCAACCGTTCGATGGCATCAAAGATGTGCGACAGCTGGAGGTGATTTTCGCGCCGGTGGACGGTCAGTAAAATTAACTTGCGTCCGCTCGCCTCTAAGTCCGTTAAGACTGGGTGCGTATAGTCGGACGAGACGGTTGTCTTGAGCGCATCGATGACGGTGTTCCCGGTCACGATGATCGGTGTCTGTTTATGCTCGCGTCGGAGATTTTCCGCTGCTTGATCTGTCGGTGCAAAATGAAAATCAGCCAGCACACCTGTCAATTGACGATTCATCTCTTCCGGGAATGGTGCATATTTTTGGTAGGTCCGTAATCCCGCCTCGACATGTCCGACCGGAATTTGTTGGTAAAAAGCAGCGAGCGAAGCAGCGAACGTCGTTGTCGTATCCCCATGGACTAACACGAGATCGGGTTGCTCCTTTTCGAGGACACGACGCATCGCATTCAAAATCCGTGCCGTCATTTCTTCGAGTGTTTGCCGTGGACGCATCAAATCTAAATCGTGATCGGGAACAATCTGGAACAACTCCAAGACTTGATCAAGCATCTCACGATGTTGCGCCGTGACGACGACGATCGGCTCGACACCTTCGCGCGCCTCAAGTGCTTTGACGACGGGCGCCATTTTAATCGCTTCCGGTCTCGTTCCAAATACAAGCATGACTTTTTTCATCCATTCCATCCCCTATTCCTTATTCATGATGACAATTCAATCGTCTCGCCACGGACGGACCGTTCGATTTCATCACTTCGTCCTGTCCGTTTTTTTGCCACGTAATGGGCAACTTGCTTTTTCGATAACTGTTTATGCCAGTAGAGATACTTGTTGTACTCCGCCATCGTCTCTGCGGTTGGTCCGAACATCCGGACTTCGCCGTATTCGAGCCATAAGACTTTTGAACAAAAACTTTTGACCTGACTGAGCGAATGACTGATGAAGAAAATCGTTTTCCCTTGATCACGAAACTCGCGCATCTTATCCAAGCATTTTTCCGTAAACGTCTGATCGCCGACCGATAAGGCTTCGTCGATAATCAAGATATCTGGATTGATGTTGATGGAAATCGCAAACCCTAAGCGGGCCCGCATCCCGCTCGAATACGTTTTGACCGGCTGGTCGATGAATTCCCCGATGTCGGCGAATTCTAAAATGTCTGGAGTGATCATTCGGATTTGTTTTTTGTTCAGTCCCATCATCAGCCCCTTGAGCTCGATATTGTCGCGCCCCGTCAACTGATTGTTCAATCCGCTCGAGATGGCAATTAAGGCTGACTTACCACGCAACGTCACCTGCCCGTACGTCGGAGGCGTGACGTTCGCAAGGAGATGTGACAACGTCGATTTCCCGCTTCCGTTGATGCCGACGACACCAACGATTTCACCTTGTTCGACTGAAAACGATACATTCTTTAAGGCATAGAACGGCTTTCCGCTCATCTTGCCAAATAAAACCTCTTTTAACTTATCAATCGGACGCGAATACAAGACGTATCGCTTCGAGACATTTTCAAACACGACATGACTCATCTTCGTTCCTCCTACACATAATCAATGAAATAACGACGGAATCGGATATGGACGGTTGCACCTGTCATTAAAATCACTGCGGTAATGCTCCAAAAATAACAGCCGTACCAAAGATGCTCCATCAAATACCCCGTTCCGATTAAGGCTGAACGATACCCTTCGATCAAATAGACGAGTGGATTGATCATCAACAACGTCTTAAAGATGGAATGATCGGGTGGGACCCACATGATTGGCGTCAAATACATCAACATCCGCATGCCTGATGTGACCATGTTTTGGACATCCCGGACCATCGTCGCGAGCGCCGACAACAGGAGCGAGACCGCATATAAGAAAATGATTCCTGCCGGTATGATGTACAACAGTTCGAACGTATGCCATCCCGGAAAATAACTAAAGGCAGCTCCAAGAATGATTGTCAGGAGGACCATCGCAATGTGCCGATAAAATTGTGCCAAAATGACATAGGCCGGAATCGTACTCAACGGGAAATGCATCTTTGAGACGAGCGCGACCCGTCCATAGATGGAACGGGACCCACTCGGAATCGTACTTCCGATAAAGAACCAGGCAATCAATCCACTGACTAACCATAAGACAAACGGAATCCCGTCAACCGGGTGTCCACCTCGAATGCCAAAACCGAAGACGACCCAGTAGACACCGATTTGCAACAACGGCGTCATGATTTCCCAAAACCACCCGAGGTATTGCATGCTGTATTGGCTTTTTGTCTCATAGAGTGAAAGACGTACGATCAGGTAAAGATGATCTTTCAACTCATTGAGAACAGTACGGACGCTCTTCATATCGCTTCAGCGTCTACTTTCATCGTGTTATGTGTATGCAAGTTACCGAAGTTAAGGACCATGATGTCTTCAAGCTCTCCGACGACGCCTTTCGTATCGAATAAGACTGGTGTCCGCATTTGGTTTTTCAGACGACGTGAATCAAATGCCTTGAATTCATCGTGATCGACAAGGACAAGGGCAAGGTCAGCTCCTTGGATTGCTTCAATCTCGTCGACTAATGTGAAGCGTGACGAAATCGAGCGTTCGACGTGCGGATCACAGACTGCGACATCGAGTCCACGATCTAGTAATTGTTCGATGACTTCGACTGCCGGACTTTCCCGCATATCATCAACGTTTCCTTTATACGTGACACCGAAGACAGCAATTTTCGGACGGACACGGTTGGCGACGAGGCGTTCTGCTTGATCCGCAACGAAACGGGGCATGTTGACATTCGTATCACGCGCCGTATGGATGATTCGTGCAAGCGACGGCGCCTTCGCGACGATGAAGTACGGATCGACGGCAAGACAATGTCCTCCGACACCCGGTCCCGGATGATGCAAGTTAACGCGTGGGTGCATGTTTGCCATCTCAATGACATCGAGGACGTTAATTTTAAGTTGGTGACACACTTGTGTTAATTCGTTCGCAAGTGCGATGTTGACGTCACGGAATGTATTTTCCATCAACTTTGACATCTCTGCCGTCTTCGCATCCGTCTGGACGATTTCTCCCTGGACGAAAGTCCGGTAGACAGCGGCCCCGGCCTTGGCACACGCTTCCGTCAGTCCCCCAACAATCCGGTTGTTATGAATCAATTCATGAAGAATTTGTCCCGGTAAAACCCGTTCCGGACAATGGACGACGAACACGTCTTCGCCAATCTTAAAGCCCGCTTCTTCAATCAATGGTCGTACATGGTCATCCATCGTCCGTGGTGCGATTGTTGATTCGACGATGACGACGTTCCCTTTTTCTAAGTGTGGCAGCAGATTGCGTACTGCTGAAATGACATATTTCAAGTCACATGATTTGTACGTATCGTCAAGGTTCGGCGTCGGAACGGCAACCAGAAAGACATCAGCTTGTTCCGGCGTTAATGTCGCACGGAACGTACCGTTCGCGACGACTCGTTTGATGACGTCTTCTAAGCCTGGTTCTTCAATATGGATATCTCCTGCATTCAACATTTGAACGATTCGCGGGTCGATATCGACACCGACTACTTCTGTGCCGTGATCTGCGAACATCGCAGAAGAAGGTAATCCAATATATCCAAGTCCGATTGTACAAAGTTTCATTTTGTCATTCCTCCATCTAGTGTGTAGTTCACGTCAAACCTTGCATCGAACATGACGTGGCTGTACCTAGACCATACCGACAATTCCTAGTGTTTCCAATGGTTCTAACCATCTCTTAAACCATTCTTCACAGACCTTACATTCGCCGTATTTTCTGTACTTTACGTAAAGGTTGTAAAGAATCGACGAACACGTTGACGAACCTTGTATGATACCGACCATATCCACATCAAACGTTCTCCATTTGTGTGGTTTCACTTGGTATTAGCTGTAACTTTAATTGACTTCAGGTGCTGTTCCCGCTGAAACAGCCGCATATACCGCTAAGAGATGTTGTTTTTCCTCGTCCCAGTTGTACCGTCTTCTCGCCTCTTCCGCTCGGCTTTTCATCTGATTGCGTAACGAATCATCCGCTATCAAGCGATTGACGGCTTGCGCAATCGACTCCGGCGACTCGACATCGACAATCAAACCGACCTGTTCCGTTTCGACGACCCGGCGAATTTCTGGTAAGTCTGCCGCGACGACCGGGACAAGTGCTGCCATATATTCGAATAATTTATTCGATGAGGCTGAATAATGGTTAAAGCAGACGTTTTGTAAGACTTGGAACCCAATCGTCGCTGCCGCTGTATAACTCGGCAACTGATTTAGTGGTACTTTATCGATGAAATAAATCCGCTCACGCGCTGAAGATTCCGCGGCTAAGCGTTGCAAATGTGTTTTGATTTTACCATCGCCAACAAATAATAAAGTTCCGTTCGTCACGGATGGCATCGCCTCAATCAATCGTTCCAGTCCGCGCCCTTCTTGAATCCCGCCTTGATAAAGCAAAATCGGTTCCGCACGGTCGAGACCGAGTTCTGTGTGCAGCGAACGTGCCGCCGGGATCGTTTCCTGATAAAACGGATAATTATGAAGAACCGTCGGCCGGCTTCCGTACAGTTGCTGGTGATAATCCGCTCTTGTATCATTTTCGACCATCGTCCAATCAACGAAACGCAACAGGATACGCTCAAGGATTCCTTGTCCCTTTCCGTATCCTGTCCGGTCGGTTTGCACTTCGTGTGAATCATAGACGACTTTTGCCTGACGTTTTGCTAAAATCGCTTGCGGTAACGTATTTAAATCATTGGCGTGCATGACATCGTATTGACGCTGTCTTGCGGCGCGCGTCATCCGGATGATGCCAAAGCTGTTATAAAGCGCATAGCGTAAAAAGCGGCTTTTTTGTAACAGATAGAGCATGAGCAAGACGGGAATCAACCACGGAATCAGTACCAACACTCCGATAGCCGCGACTAGCGTAACCGGTGACCGTTTCCGAAAACGCGACAGCACACCGGCAAGTGGTGGTGTGCGATCAATCCGAAGAATGCGGAAACCTGCTGGATGCTGCTCGATTTTCGGTAACGTTCCGTCATTTAAACAGTACAAGTCGACCTGATACGCAGCATCAGCAAGGGCGGTACATTCCCTTAACACACGGGCATCGTTCGTAAAAGTGTTCCAAACAAACATTCCGACACGTTTCATCCCTTCACCTCCACTGTCTGTTGACAAGTTTGACGAATCGCTTCAAACAGTCGCTCTTCATTTTGTTCCCAGTCAAAATGTGTTTGGACGTAGGAGACGCCAGAGCGTCCCATCAATGCCCGTTCTTCCGGATTGTTTGCGAGATGACGAATCTGCCGGACGATCTCGTCCCGGCTGCGGTCACGCGATACGACACCAGCACCCGATGCTTCAATCACTTTTGCGGCATGTCCGGAAACAGCGCCGACGATGGCACATCCCATCGCCATATAATCGATGATTTTCCCTGGTGTGACCGTGTCGAATGCCGTGCTCTCGACAAGCGTCGCAAAGGCGATGTCACTTTTAGCGAGCTGTTTCAATGCGTCCCAACGCGGCATCGCGTTCATGAAGTGGATGTTCGTCAGTTTCCGCTCTGCAATCAACTTCTCGAATTTTTCCTTATGGTATCCGTAACCAACGACATGGAATTCAATGTTTCTGTCGACCATCAACCGTTCCGCCACATCAAGTAATAAAAAGACATCTTGTGCCAGTCCGATGTTTCCCGTGTAGACAACGCGGACCTGTTCCGAGACATGACGCCGTTTAATCAACCACTCATTTTCTTCAATCGAATTCGGAATGTAGTGAATACGCGATGCGTCAATCCCCTTCTGTTCGATATAGGACCGAAACCCTTCGCTGTTGATGACGATTTGATCCGCTTGATGATACATCCATTTTTCAAGCCAGTACAATGGTCTCAATAACAGGCGTGATTTCGTGATGCCGACACCGACGAGTGATTCCGGCCATAAATCACGGACATCTAAAATTAGCGGTGCCTGTTTGACATGTTTCGCGACGACACCGACCAGTCCCATAAAAATCGAAGGTGTTGTCGCATAGATATATTCGTACTGTTTTGGATCTTGCCGCACTTCTTTGATCGCTAAGAAAAACTGTTCGATGAAGAGGTGGAGTCGTTTCCACAAATTAGTCGTCGCCCGGACATCGCGTGGTTGAATCCGTGTGATGTGCGCGGCGTCAAGCGTCGGTTCGTCCCAAAACATCGCATCCGTATAGAGTTCCGCCGTCGGATAAAGCGGCTCTGACGTCAAGACATGGACGTCACTGCCCCGTTGTTCCATCCGTTTAAAAATATTTTTCATCCGATTCGCAGCACTTCCGATTTCCGGATAGAAGTTTTGACAAATCATCAACACGTTCATCGACGCCTTGCCTGTCTTCGTGATAGTTTTCGTCTGAGCTTCCAGTAACGGACGATGACTTTTCCTAATTTTGAATTTGCGAGTGACCGGTATTTTGATTTCCATGCTTCATTCGCCTCCAGCACTTCCATGTTCGAAACGAGTGCCTCCTCGTAACGTTTGAGCACTAACGTATATTGGTGCGCAAGTTGTTCCAGCTGTTGATTCATCTCGCTTACTTGGTGTTCCAGTTTCACCTGTTCATTCGATTGTTCCACCATCCGCAATTCAATTTCCGCTACGTGTTGCACTTTTTGTTCCAGCCGCTTGTTGACTTGTTTTAGACGGATGACTTCCGCTAGGTGCATCCGCTCGACAGTCTCAAACGAATCTTCGAGCCAGTCGACTTCTTCTGCAGACAACATCCGGACCGGTTGTACATCTTCCTGAACGACAAGCGTCACGCCAAGCCACTTATCCAACCGTTCGATTTTTTCAATCGTGCCATAAGGTGTTACTTGTTCGACAAGTCGTTTCAAATAATAAGTCCGCTTATGATCGGCGTAATCATTAACGCCGAACGGAACGGTCACGACAAGACGTCCACCTGGTTTGACGAGTGTATATGCCTGCTGAATCACCCGTTCCGGTTCACCGATGTGCTCGAGTACTTCTGTCATCAAAACCGTATCGAATTGCCGGTTTGCTGAAAAAGACATGATGTTCGCTTCACTGAACATGACGACGGATTGGACAGATGCCGCTTCTTCTTTTAATGCAGACGTTGCTTCAGCGATTGCTTCCGGAGAGACGTCGATTCCTGTGACATGTTTCCCTTCGCGTCCGAGTAAAATCGGGACGAGTCCCCCTGAGCACCCGACATCAAGGATGTCTTCTCCCTTCGCCTCACGTATTATCCAGTGGATGCGCGCCCGGACCTTTTTTCCGAACGCGATCCCTAACTGGTCATAATAGGCGGCACGAACTTGATCCTTTGGTCGTTTCATTCCTGCTGTGCCCGTCATGCCGTGACCTCCTCTAATAACAATTCTTGAATCGCATCCGTCTTACCCGCATCCGCTAATTCGACGAACTGCCGGACTAACGGTGCCGTTAGTTGAATCGGTTCATAAAACCCGACAATCGTCCGTAATAAGGCAACACTTGGTCCAAAGTCCTTATCGCTGCATTGGCGCAGCTTGACCAAATACCAGTGTTCGAAGAAATGCTCAAAACGTTTCGTCTTGTATTGGTCGAGCACACCATATTTTGCAAACTTCTCTGCTCGTGCCCGTTCACGGAGGACACTGCGCTCAAAGAAGCGGACCGTCAACGAGTTAACCGTCGAGCCGGCGACTGCCGCGTAATAATAATGCACGACGCGGTTCACAAGCAGAACACGCTCCGCCCGTAACATCATCTCTTGGAAAAATAACGAGTCTTGACCGACGGCTCCGACGACCTGTTCCAGCTGATGTTTGACGAGGAAATCGCGCTTGACGACCAATGCTTGAATGCTTTGCACGGCAAAACGATGTTCAAGCAGATAGGCACGGGGGTCTTCACAAACGGTTCGTCCCTTTTTCCGAATCGTCGGCAAGGCGATGATGCTCGTCTTCTCCGCTAACTTTTTCATATGACCGACTGCAAAATCCAGCTCCCGGTCATTGTCAAGTTCATTCAACAACTCCGCATAACGGTCACTGAGCACTTCATTGTCCGGATCCAAAAAGGCTACCCGGTCGGCACGCGCCAGTTCGACACCTTTGTTACGAGGACGTGATGCACTTCCGCTCCCGCCTGTTTCAAAGAAGTAAGTCGTCACGTTCCCGTGTCGCCGTCCAATTCGTTCGACGGCTTGAATCGTCCCGAAATCCGTCGACCCGTCGTCGACAAGCACGATTTCCGTTTCGTCAAAACGATTCATCCGCTTCAAGCTCGCAAAACACTTATACATCAAATGAGGGCCGTTGTTATAAATCGGCACGACGACTGACAAGACCGGCGCAAGGAGCGGCTCCGTTTGATACTGTTCATTCCACTCGAAGCGATCCAGCATGAGCGTCCGTCCGGATAACGTTCCGCTGACAAACTGTTCAAACGGGACATGCTCCCGCCAGACCATCGCTCCGGTATCTGCGCCTGACGTCTCAAAGACTTCATAAGCGGCTTGTCCGCTGAGCGATTTCCGGACGATATCGGCATCGGCAAACTTAAAGCCGTTGCGTAAATCTTCGAGGTAATATTCCCCGTACGACTCGCCGCCGTCGAGCAGGGCAACAAGATCGGCTTTTCCATATTCCCTTTCCGTCAACTCGGACAGGTGACAAATAGCATCCGCTTCAATCGATTGCTTGGCAATCTGCTGTTCAAGAGCCGGTGTCGGATTGCGTAAGACGACGAGCAGGCGACGCGCCGGTTGCGGTTGATTGAGTTTCAACATCCGCGCCAATTGATCGACCCGGTCAAACACCGTGTGACTCGACATGACGGAACGAATTCCTTCAGCACGCAATTGCTCAATGTCTTCTTCAGATGTCCGTTCGACGATTGCTTTGATTTCCTGTTGATCGTGAACTGTAAATACGTTTGGAAACAGATTGTTGACGGCGATACTATAATTCGAAATGATTAGATTCCCAAGTGCCTGCGATTCAAAAATCCGGCGCGCACACATCGTTTTACTGTATTTGATGCTATTGAGATTCAACACCCAGTCGTAACATTTGCTCACCTGCTGAAGCGCATCATACGGAATCGCAGGGGCAACCCGTTTGACGTACCGGTCCGGGAAATGATAGTCCGGTAAGCCGAGGTGATAGTTGCGGTCGACGATATCGAGCTGATGCGATGAGCTCATCACCCCATCGAATAGCACTTCCGTATCCTTGACACGTTCTGGATACTTCGCCATCCAGCTCCCGGCGAACAAGACATGATTTTTCCGGCTTCGGGTTGCGCCAAGCGGATTATGGATCAGCGGATTCACACCGAACGAGACCGCTTCAATCCGGTCATGGCCACAAAGCACTTGATATTCCGGAAGCATCGCTTCGTCCGATGTCAGCACATAATCGGCTTGTTTTGCCAGCTCACTGAAACGGTCGAAGTTACTCGGGTCTTCCGTTGACTGGAAGACAATCGGAATCCCTTGTTGTTTCACCTCTCGCATCATCTGGAGGAGTAATGTTCTTTTTTTCGATTTCGGTGTCGCGACCCCTTTCCAGTCATCCCCCTGCAAGCCTTTCCATGACGTGATGACTAAAAAGAGATCGATTTTACGACTAAAGACATCCTCAAACGTGTCTGCATTCACATAATGGAGATGGAACGCATCTTGATAATAGGCATGCATGAACTCGGAACAGACGACAGCTACTTCAAGCGGTCGCGGCTCATAGTAACGTGACTGACTCCGAAGCGGAATCGATTGGTAGTCGATCGTATCGAGTAATTGTTGATTACTCTCTTCTTGATAGCGCTTCGTTTTTGTTTCAACCGGCTTGTTTGACGGACGAATCGTCTTAGCCGTTCCCAACGATCCTAACTGTTGTAATGTCTCGAACGCAGTCGAACTCGCTGCTGGTTCCGTCTTCAATCGCTGTTGTTCAGCACGGACCCAACTTAGCTGTTGCGTCACTTTTCTTTTCCACTGTTGTCTATTCACGTTCAAAACACCCTTCCTGCTTGATCTCTTTTCAGTGTACGAGAGCAATTCAAAGGGCACTTAAATCCCTTGCAAGGTTTTTGTAAAGAGTTGATGAATGTTCTCCAGTATTTCCTTATATTCCAGTTGAGAAGATGACTGATTGGCATGGACTGTAGTTTGTTCGTGACTTACTTTTGAATAATTAGGCAATAAAATATGATGAGCACTTCATTAGTTTCAGAATCAGATAGACGGGTAAATCTTAAGAAGATTCGAAAAAGAGAAAGGAATGAATTTTACCATGAATGAAAAAAAAGAGAATTTACCAAATGAACAGGCAGACGTCGGTCTTCACCCAGATCCTGAACCGGCTGAAACATCAGACCCCGGCATCAAGCCTGCTGAGACACAACACCCCGATCCAGATTTAGAAGAATTGAAAGACGATCAAAAAAAATCATGATCGACGTTACACGTCGTACCTAAAAAAAGAAGCGTCGGACGATTCAATTACGAATCGTCCGACGCTTCTTTTTTTAGGTACGTTTTTACATACAAAGTCTACACTTTACAGTTTCACGAGTAACTTTCCTGTGTTCGAACCATCGAACAGACCTAGGAATGCATCCGGAACGTTATCGAAACCTTCAAAAATCGTTTCTTCATATTTCAATTCACCGGCACTGACCCATTTCCCTAACTGTTCTGCCGCTTCCTTGAAACGTTTTCCATAATCCCCGACTAAGAAGCCTTGCATCCGTGCCCGTGAAGCAATCAATTTTGATTGTACGCGAGGTCCGATGTTCTCTTTTTCATTATATCCAGAAATCGCGCCACAGACCGGAATACGGGCAAACGGATTCAAACGGTCAATGACCGCGTCCCCAATCTCGCCTCCGACATTCTCAAAGTAGACGTCCACTCCACTCGGACACGTGCGGTCAAGTGCTTCGCCGACGTCTTCCGTTTTGTAGTTGATGACTTCATCAAAACCAAGTTGCTCTTTTAGGTAGGTCGTTTTTTCATCGCTTCCCGCGATTCCAACGACACGAGCACCTTTGATTTTGGCGATTTGACCGACGATTGATCCGACAGCCCCGGCCGCAGCCGACACGACAACCGTTTCACCTGGCTGCGGGTTACCGATATCCAGTAAACCAAAGTAAGCCGTCATCCCTGTCATACCGAGTACGCCGAGCGCTGTCGATACAGGTGCGAGCGACGCATCAATTTTCCGAACAGTTTTTGCATCGACAACAAGTTTCGTTGCCCAGTCGAGCATTCCGACGACGATATCCCCTTCTTTAAGAGCATCACTACGTGACTCGATGACTTTCGCGACGACACCCCCTTGAACCGGTGCGTCCAGCTCAAATGGTTGCGAGTATGAACGTGCATCATTCATCCGCCCGCGCATGTATGGATCAACTGAAATGTAGAGTGTCTCGAGCAAGACTTGTCCCGCGTCTGGTGCGTTTAGTTCGATTGATTCATACCGAAACGTTTCACGCGTCGGACGTCCTTCAGGTCTTTTTGCTAAAACGATTTGTTGTTCTGCCATTTCATTCATCCTCTCTAATATCTTTTACCCTTTTACTCTACCAGTCCTTTTCACGGAGTGCGAACAGAATGCACTCATCAATTCACAGAAAATTCCTATTTCTTCTTGACGTGTTCTTTCCTGTCGCGTAAGATAAAAAACAATTCATAGCTTTTATGCTGTTATGCACAAAAGCATTACATAAGGAGTGTATTCCCATCGAATCTTCTACAACACGAATCAATCGTCAGTTCGGTATCCATGTACTGAACGGACTCAGTATCGGAATTTTAGTTGCACTAATCCCAGGTGCTCTGCTCGGCGAACTCGCCAAAGCATTATTACCTTACTTCGCGCCCGCTCAACACATCATCGACTCGACTACGATTGCGATGCGCTTGTTACCGATGGTCATCGGTGTTGCCGTCGCCATGCAATTCAAGACGACTCCAATCGAAACCGCCTCGATTGGTCTAGCGACCGTCGTCGGTTCAGGTGTCGCAACACGGACGGAAACAGCCGGTTTTTTATTCGTCGGTACGGGTGATGTCATCAACGCAGGTGTAACAGCTGCCATCGCAACCGCACTTGTCTTATGGATTGGAAATCGTTTTAAAACCTACACTGTTCTCGTCATACCGACGTTGATCATTGTCGGTGCAGGCGGGATCGGCGTCCTTACATATCCGTTCGTCACTAAAATCACTGCGGCGATCGGTCAAATGATCACTCAGTTCACTGTTCTGCAACCAATCTTGATGGGCGTCCTGTTAGCGGTCACGTTTTCTGTTTTGATTGTCTCTCCCCTATCGACCGTCGGGATTGCGACAGCCATCAGTCTCTCCGGCATTGCGGCAGGCGCTGCAAACCTCGGTGTCTGTGCAGCTGGATTCGGTCTTGCAATCGCAGGCTGGAAGGCAAATTCTCGCGGAACGTCGATTGCGCATTTTTTAGGATCACCGAAAATTCAGATGGCAAACTTCATTCGAAATCCCATCATGATCGTTCCCGTCATGTGTAGTGCCGCTGTTCTCGGCGGGTTAGCCGGGATTTTAGGGATTCAAGGAACACCGTTTAGCGCCGGCTTCGGTATGTCCGGGTTGATCGGTCCAATCAATGCTTTGCATTTGATGGCAGGTGGATGGACATGGGCAAATGGACTGCTCGTCTTCGGATTATTCATTTTACTCCCGATTGTCCTCTGCTTATCCTTCCATCAGTTATTCCGTCGCTTCCGCCCCTGGACGAACCAGGAAGACTACCGACTCGATTTTGAATAATTAAAAGAAGCGGATTGCCGGTACCGGCAATCCGCTTCTTTTAATTAACATACTTTAAACAAACTTTAAGACATCTAACGGTTGTTTAAGCTGGTGGTCTGCGAGTTCCCATTCATCCGTCGTCCCGAAACCGAACCGGCAAATCGCAACCGGCATGTCAGCAATTCGTGCTGCTTCGATATCAGACGACCGGTCACCGACCATCAAGTACTCGACGTCTCCAAACTCTGCTCGATGTGCCGCTAAAATATCAGCTTTTTGTTTCCCGTTCACTGAACCTAAACATTTCGGACTCGTGAAAAACGGTCGGATGGCTTGACTGTCGAGGACAAGATTCATGTAGTGGACCCCGCAATTGCTTGCCGTCGAGACAATATGTCCTTGTTCCGTCAAGGTGCGGAGTAAATCCCGGACTCCTTCAAACAACACCTCTTGATCCTTCATTGTCTGTTCTAAATGATGATGACGCTTTTGGCGAATCAACCGAATGTCTTCTTCTGACGCATCCGGAATCGCCTTTTCCCAAAACGCACTTCCCGCCAGTCCGTAACTTGCCCGAACGCGGTCTTTTGATGGCTTTTCAAGATGCGGCATGTCTGCCATCGCAAGATGAATCGCCTCTGTCATCTGATTTGTCGAGTCGATCAATGTCCCATCAATATCAAATAAAATAACTGCCATGAAAACACTCCTCTATTTTTTTAGCATTCTCTTTTTTCTAACATATAGGTAAACCCCGAGAAGAAGCAATAGCCCGACAATCCACGGAGTATACTGGTGAAAATCATGATGTCGTCCATTCATACCATGCCCGAGCTTTTTTCCACCCCAGATGAAAAACGCGGACCACACAAAAAAGGACACTGTCGTTGCGATTGTGAACGTCAAACGAGACACACCTGTCAGACCTGCTCCAACCGCAAAACCCATTCGCCACATCGGTGACAGGAGTAAAATAAATCGTCCGCGCGTCTCCATTTGCTGTTGAAATTGAACCATTCTCGTTTCAGAAATCCGAAACAATTTAAAAACGCGTCCAAGTAGCCGCTCACTTCCGAGTTGACCGATCGTAAAGAAGATGTTCTGGCTGACGACGAAACTGAAGACGGCGACAAGTAACATCAAGACAATATTTGATTGTGCCGTATGCACCAAGTAACCCGCATAGGCGAGCGGAACTTCACTTGGTAAAAACGGAAACATTAATGTCACCATAATCCCTAGATAACCATAGGACTCCATCCATGCATGCCAGGCCATCACATACCTCCTCTTCTCCGTTCGTTTCCTCTTCTTAGTGTAACGAACTTTACGAGTAGCGTACAGAAAACAACTTTTTTCCATTATAAAAGCCTGACACTGAATCAATCAGTGTCAGGCTCAACAATCCGTCTATGTTTCAGTAGGCATCTTCACTTTGGATAGGTTGCGTTCGTGCTTTTTGTTGCTCATCCTGCCAATCACTATATCGCGTCAACTCTTCAAAAATCGTTTTCGTGACGAACAGAATAATCGCGACATCATCTGCGAACCCAAAACCAAGAATAAAATCTGGAATCAAGTCGATTGGTGAAACCAGATAAATCAACGCACCGATTACTTTTAGAATTGTTGTCCGGCGGATATTTCGGTATTCTCCTGATTGATACGAACGTACCATATCAATGAATAAGCGAACCGGCGAAAAGACAAGTGACAGACTTGAATTTTTTTGAATTGAATTGTTCGCTCGTTTTAAAATCGATTTTGTTTTTTTCGGACGATCGATATAGTCCTTTGCTTCTTCCGCATATTGATCTTGTTGTTGTTTTAATTTCTCATTCGATAAATCCATCCGTAAATCCCCCATTCGACGATTTAATGTCTTTAACGTTAATACTATTCCCTCTACACTTGATTGATAATCCTCAACCGTACTTGAAACGTTAGGTTTTAATCAATCCGATTCAGGCTATTCCATTTAGAAGGAAAGTTGCAAAGAAGAGGAGTGAAAGACATGGATTTAGTCAATCAAACGGTCATTATTACTGGTGCTGCAAACGGGATTGGTGCAACGCTTGCTAAAACATATGCAAATGAAGGTGCCGTCGTCATTTTAGCAGATATTGATCAAATGACGGGTGAAGTCATTGCTCAAGAAATCGAAGAAGCTGGTGGAACGGCTTACTTTTACCGGTTGGACGTTCAAGACGAACATGATGTCAACTTACTCATCGAAAAAGCATTAGAACATACAGGTAAAATCGACATCATCATCAATAACGCCGGCATCATCATTCGAAAACCCCTTCTTGAACTCACGCTCGAAGAATGGGACCGCGTCAACCATACGAACTTACGCAGTATCTTTTTGACAACAAAGGCAGCTGCACCACATCTAAAACACGGTGGTCGAATCGTTAACTTGGCTTCGACTCGTGCCTATATGTCGGAGCCTGATACAGAATCGTATGCCGCAACAAAAGGTGGAATCGTCGCTTTGACACATGCTCTTGCCGTTTCGTTAGGTCCCAAAGGCGTTCTCGTCAATGCAATCGCACCAGGGTGGATCGAGACCGGGAATTATCATGAACTTTCCCCGGAGGATCATTCGCAACACCCGTCTGGACGCGTCGGTAAGCCAGAAGATGTCGCTCGTGCCGCCCTGTTCTTAACGAACCCCGAAAATGATTTCTTGACGGGAGAGACACTTGTCCTTGATGGTGGGATGACGCGAAAAATGATCTATGAAGAATGAGTACCGATCGACTGATTGAAAACCATGCGACTACAAGGGTGGGAGTTATTGCATTCTCCCCTCTTGTTTCACGTGACTCCTTCAGGAAAAAGTCCCAACGTATCTTGTCTTGCCGAGCAAAGCGCTTAAAAAAGTAATTCCTTTTTTTGTGTCTGACCATTTAGTCCAAAACTAATTTAAATAACCAAATCATTCATATATCAAACCACTTTTTAATAATGAATATAAAATATTACAAAAACATATCAATGGTCTTTTATTGAATTTTATCTTTCTATCACGTCTACCATTCCTTTTTTACCGCTTTATACCAGTCTTTTCATTGTCTTCTTTACGATACTTATCAATTATTTTCATAAAAAGTACATCCTTTCTATCATTATTTTCCTTATTATTTTAAATAAACTGTAACGTCCCTCCGTAAAAATTGTTGTTAGAGTAGTACAAGTATCACTCAACAACAAGGAAGGACTGATCGATTCACTTATGAAAAAATCTTTCATGCACTCAATGGGAATTTCCCTGATGACACTCACACTTCTCACAACACCATTCGTTACATCCGTAGGTGCTGCGACTTCATATAAAGACAAACAACAACAAAACGAACAAAAACAATCAAAACAAAAAGAAGCACTCGACGAAAACAATCAACAATTATCGAAAGCCCAAGAGAAAGTTTACGCGATTGACCAACAAATCAATGGATTGACGCTTCAAGTCGTCGAAAATGAACAAAAGATTGATCAAAATGAACGTCAGTTAACGAAACTTAAACAAAAGATTACAGCTTTACAGAAGAAAATCAAAAAACAAGAAAAAATGCTCGGCGATCGGCTGGCAGTTCGACAAGCTAAATCTGATAAAGATCCATTGCTCGAAGCTGTCTTCGGTGCAGAAGACATTGGTGATATGATCAGTCGCTTCAACGCATTCAATACGATTGCCGAAAGTGATGCTTCATTATTAAAAGATTACGAAACGAGTAAACAAGAGTTGGCAGAAGCAAAACAAGAACTTGAAGATACACGTACCGCACTCATCCATGACCGGAAAGTTCTAAAAAAGAAGCAACACGAGTTGAATGCTGAAAAGGACAAACGAACAGCCTTATTAAAACGCTTGAAGAAACAAAAGCGTTCAATCGAATCAAACATCTTAAGTCTAAAAGAGGCCGCTGCTCAACTTAAGGCACAAGAAGCGGCAGCCAAAGCCGCTGCTCTCGCAGCTAAAAAACAAGCAGCCGCGCAATCGGCGCAACCTGCTTCAATCAGTAAAGCAAGTACGAAAGTTATCTCAAATGCAACCGGAAAATTCATCAAACCTGCGAACGGTTCCATTTCACAAGGTATGGGTGCCGCGAGCGGAAATAATGGCTATGCTTATCATAACGGGACCGATTTCGCTGGACCGGTCAATTCTGCAATCGTCGCATCAGCTGCTGGAACTGTCATTCAAGCAAGCTCCGGTGGTCCGTATGGTAATCATGTCTATATCGCACACAACATCGGTGGTAAGACATATACGACTGTTTATGCGCATATGAATGCCTTGACAGTTAAACAAGGACAACAAGTCAAGCAAGGCCAACAAATCGGAAAACTCGGTAGTACGGGGAATTCAACCGGTCCCCATCTTCACTTCGAGATTCATGAAGGTGGCTACCAATATAATGCGAACGGACGGACAAACGAACTAAACCCAGAAAGTTTCTTTTAAAATGAATAAGCCCCGACACGTCGATTGATGTGTCGGGGCTTATTTTTTATATTGAGAACATGAGAGGTCATTAAATTTTAAATTGATTTGTTTGTTGATCAAGTGATGTTGTTGTCGTCTCGAGCTCTAACATCAATTGATGAATTTGCTCGAACGAAGCTTGTTGATCACGCATCGAAGCTGCGACCTCTTGATTCCCTGCCGCTAACTCTTCCATTACGCCACTAACCGAACTGACCTGATTGACGACATCATTCGCTTGTTCTTTCGAGCGGACAAGCTGTGATGTCACGTAATTGAGCGTTTCAGTGACATCGGCTACATTTTTCCGCGTCTCTTCGAATGCCGATTTGACTTGAGCAAAGTTTGCGACCTGATTCTCTTGTTCTTTTTCAGAACGCAACAATGCTTCTTGCAAGACAGCACCATCTTGGCGAATCGAACGTACGAGTGAGAAGATTGATCGTGTCGCTTGGTGCGTCTCGTCCGCAAGTTTTTTCACTTCGCTTGCGACGACGGCAAAGCCACGTCCTGCTTCTCCGGCTCTTGCCGCTTCAATCGCTGCATTCAAGGATAAGAGGTTTGTCTGCGCCGAGACACCTGAAACAAGTTCTGCCATTTTTTCGATTTGTTGTGTCTGTTCAAGGAAACCTTCTAGCTGACGTCCAAGTTCGCGGTTTTGAACCGTCGACGCAGCGAGTGAGGCTGTTTGTTCTTCCATGACCGAAGCACTCTGCCCCATCGTCGTGTCTGCGACTTGACCTTGGCTTAATGCAAGCTGAGCCCGACGTTCACTTTGGTCGAATGAGGAGCTCATGTCTGTAATCGTACTGACCGTCGTCTGTAAATCATCCGATACTGTCTGTGTTCCGCTCGCCATCTCATTGATCGCATGCGTCATATTACCAGACACTTCGACGATGTTCGCATTTTCAGACGTTGCCTGTTCACTCATTTGACTGATTGTATTCGAAGTATGACTAATCGTCCCAATCACACCATGTAACGTTTGTTGCATTTGCGCAATCGCTGACTCGAGACGACCGATTTCATCTGCTCGTCCTGACGTCTCCAGTTGCTCCGATAAATCACCAGCCGAAATTTGCTCCGCTGTTTTAACGACACGGCTGATTGGACGCGTAATGCTCCGTGCGAAATACCAATTATATAGTGCTAACGCAATCAATAAAACAAACGTTGCGATTAACACAGTCCGTGTCAAATTGACGGTCTGGTCCTTCGCTTCTTGTTGCAGTACATCATAAAACTCACCGTTTTTTGTATGTAGTGTATACAAATCACTTAGTACACCCTCGATTCGGGCAGCATATGATCGGATTTCAATCGGGTTACGCCCCTCGACCAAATCATTTCGTTCAGCTGATAACGCAGTATATTTTGCTTCCGCCCGGTCCATTTCCGTTTTAAATGCATCAATTAAATACGTTTTTTCAAGCAACTGTAGCGCCTTCTCGTTCTTTTGACTTAAAGCGAGTACTTGCTCGACTTGACTGTCAGACGGTTGAGTTGCAAGACGGTTCCATGCGGCTTGTTCGTACAGTAGTTTTGTTTCAAGTTCCGAGATTTCGACAAGCTGTTTTCCATAATCTTCGTTGTACGATTGAATTTGCCGGAGTTCAACCAACGTCCATCCCATCAAGGCAACGACACTGATGATCGTCACGAGTGTCGAAATTAAAAAGCGTGTCCGTAACGTCATTGTACGTCAACCTTCCCTTCTAATACATCTTGTTTCAGTTGCTCAAGTTGCTTTAAATCTTTCTCTGAAAACGTTACATTTCGAATCGGGGCTAGTTGAATCGCACCTTCTTTGACACCGAGCACGATTTGACCCGACTGTAACCCTTTTTCTTTTACCGTATCGCCAATCGTCGTGATCGCGAGATCGACTTGTTTTAACATCGAGGTCATGACGGCGTCAGGCGCAATTGCCGTCTGATCACTATCGACACCAATCGCTTTATTGCCTTTTGCTTGCGCTGCTTCGAGGACACCACTGCCCGTCAAACCAGCTGCGGCAAATAACACATCTGCTTGTTGTTTCATTTGATCGTTCGCAATCGTCCGTCCTTTTTCGGGTGCTGCAAAGTCTTCTGCATAATCGACTAAAACTTTGATGTCCGGATTGACGGCTTTTGCTCCTGCCGTGTATCCTTTTTCAAACTTCTCGATTAAAGGCGACTTCATTCCTCCAACAAACCCAATCGTCTCATTTTCCGATTGAAGCGCAGCAGCAGCTCCTGCAAGATAACTGCCTTCATCTTCTTTAAATGTAACCGATAAGACATTTGGTAGTTCTGATACGGCATCAATCAACGCAAATTGTTGCAATGGATAACGTTTCGCGACTTCTTCTAATTCCGCTTGTCCCATAAAACCTAATCCGACGACGACGGTCGGCTTCTCTTTTGCCAACGTATCAAACGCCACTTTATATGTTTTCGTTTCCCCTAGTTCACGATAATCAATGAACCAATCTTCTTTTTCACGTAGTAAGGCCATCCCACTCATCGCGGCATCACTAAACGATTGATCACCAAGACCGACATCTGATAAGACAACCGCCATTTTTTGACGTTCCTTCACTGCTTGATCTGGATCGTCGATGATACTTCCACAACCTGCTAAACTGATCGTCGTCGCAAGCATTGCTAGTTTCCAGTGTTTCAACATCTCTACACTTCCTTCCAACGTTCTACATCTGATTATCGGAAGTGATGTCTGACTTCTTAATAGCTAGATTAAATTCAGAATTTTCCTGACAACAAAAAAACACGCCCCTCCTAACATAGGAAAGACGTGTCTGATGATGTATTTATTGCGAATTAATAATCGCTGTCTGAAGAACCACCTGTTACGATGGCGATACCAGCAGATGCACCGATACGTGATGCACCAGCATCGATCATCGCTTTAGCGCCTTCGAAGTCACGAACGCCACCTGAAGCTTTCACACCGATGTCAGGTCCCACTGTTTCACGCATGAGGCGAATGTCTTCAACCGTTGCACCACCAGTTGAGAAACCAGTTGATGTTTTAACGAAGTTCGCTCCAGCTTTGACTGAAAGTTCAGCAGCTGTTTTGATTTCTTCTTTTGTTAAGAGGCAGTTTTCAAAAATGACTTTAACGAGTGTACCATTCGCCGCTTCGACTACTGCACGGATATCACGTTCCACGAGTTCCACGTCACCGTCTTTTAGTGCGCCGATGTTAAGAACCATGTCGATTTCAGTTGCACCGTTTTTGATCGCATCTTTCGTTTCGAAAGCTTTGACTTCTGGTGTGTTCGCACCAAGTGGGAAACCGATTACTGTACAAACTTTAACGTCGTCGTCAGACTTTAAAAGTTCTGCTGCAAGTGCGACATACGTCGGGTTGACACAGACGCTAGCAAATTTGTACTCGAGTGCTTCCTTGCAAAGTGTTTCGATTTGGGCGCGTGATGTTTCCGGCTTGAGTGCCGTGTGGTCGATCATAGCTGCTAAGTTCATGATTAGTTTTCCTCCTTAAGGATATCCCTTATACTCTTTTTCTATTCTATCACGCAAGAGGTCAGACTTCTATCTTTTTACGCTACTTTCCGCAGTTGTTTTTTTCGAATCAATAAACTGTTTAACGTAAAGACGAGCGCAGCCGACCAAATAAATGTAAACGCGACCAAGTGTGTACGTGTAAAGGGTTCATCATACAAGAGAACACCGATGGCAAGTGATAGCGTCGGAGCAACAAACTGTAGAAAACCGACGACTGTATATGGGATCCGTTGGGCACCAAAACCGAATAAAAGTAACGGTACGGCCGTGATTACACCTGTCAACAATAATCCTGCCGTGACGAACGGTGTGTGCGAGAAGGTCGACGTTCCTTGTACACCAAGATAACTGATAAAAAGGAGTGCGAGCGGTAGCGGTGCGAGCGTTTCGAGTGTCAGACTGACCGTCGCTTCGAGCGGACGTTGTTTCTTGACGACACCATAAAAGCCGAAACTAAATGCGAGCGCAAGCGAAATCCAAGGGAACTCGCCATAACCGATTGTTAAAATCAAGACACCGATCGTCGCGAGCAAAATTGCAATCCATTCAATCCGTGACAATTTCTCTTTAAAGAAGAACACCCCGAACACGATGCTGACGAGCGGATTGATGTAGTAGCCAAGCGAGGCTTCGACGATGAAATTATGGTTGACTGCCCAGATGTAGATAAACCAATTCATACTAATGATGATTCCGTTCAAGAAAAACAATCTTCGTGTCCGTTGATTTTTAAACGCCGTCGTCAATTTAGGTAATGCTTTTTGGAAATACAATAACAGTAATAAAAACAAAAACGACCAGACAATCCGATTGGCGAGTATTGCCTCGCTTGAGACGCTAGCTAACAGCTTCCAATAAATCGGAAGTAATCCCCAAATGACATATGCTCCTAATGTGGCAAACAGGCCAGGTTTATTCATCGTTCCATTCCTCTTTTCTGAATTACGAGACCTTTTTCATCTTCATTCGTCCTGCCGATAAACCACTGATCGTAAACAGTGCGACGGCAATCCAGATGAACAGGAAGGCCACGAAGTGAATCGATGTAAACACATCATTAAACAAAAAGACACCGAGTACTAACGTCAACGTCGGTGCGATGTACTGCAAGATACCGACATATACAAATGGAATCTTCGGCATACCGTACCCAAACAGCATCAACTGAACAGCTGTCGCAACACCAAGCATGATGATGGCAATCAAGGCTCCGGTCGGTAAAGCGAGCGGATTCGCTCCCGTCACACCAAGCGTCAACAACGCGAACGGTAATGTCACTAACGTCTCTAGGAATAACCCTGATAACGGTTCTGCCGCTGCCTTTTTCTTTAACACACCATAAAAAGCAAACGAAACAGCAAGCGAAAAAGCAATGATTGGAAACTTCCCGTAGCCGAATGTCAAAATCAAGACACCGATGATGGCACTGATGATGGCAATCAATTGGGGCCGGTTCAAACGTTCTTGGAAAAATAACAACCCAAACAATACGCTGACGAGCGGATTGATGTAATAGCCGAGCGACGATTCGACGATGTACCCTTCACCGATTGCATAGAGATAGAGCGTCCAATTCCCACCGAGGACAAGACCAGCAGCTAAAACGGTCAGACGTTGTTTTTTATTCCGCCATAATCGACCGACTTGCGTAAATTTGCCGGACAAACGTAATAATAGTGTGACGAAGATGAACGCACTGATGATGCGAATCGACACGACCGTCCATGCCGGAACAGTGTCTGCAAATAATTTGTAAATCGGTAACAACCCGCCAATCACGTAGGCGACGAACGTCGCGCTCATTCCCCGTTTATCCACAATGAACCTCCTTATGTATACAAGTAAAGCCGCCATCATCATGGCGACTTTTTCGTTATTCCTGATCGAGCGTCGTAAATAAGGTTTTCATTTCTGACTCCGTCAAGTCACGCCATTCACCAATCGGTAAATCACCTAACTCAATATTCATGATACGGACCCGCTGCAACCGTTTGACGCGGTAACCAAATTCTTTACACATGCGACGAATCTGCCGGTTCAAGCCTTGCGTCAAGACGATTCGGAATGTCCGTGACTCGAGTTGTTCGACGATACATTCTTTCGTTGTTGTTCCAAGGATATCGACGCCGCTCGCCATTCCTTCGATGAACGTCTCTGTGATCGGGGCATCAACCGTTACGATATATTCTTTATCGTGATTATTCTCTGCCCGTAAAATCCGGTTGACGATGTCCCCATCGTTCGTCAAAATGATCAGTCCATCTGAGTCTTTGTCTAAGCGCCCGATCGGGAAAATCCGTTTCGGATGATTGACGAAATCGATGATATTTCCTTCGATGTCGAGTTCGGTCGTACATGTGATGCCGACCGGTTTGTTCAAAATCAAGTACTCAAGCGTCGGTTTTGTTTGGAGCGGCTGTCCATCGATTTCAACGGCATCCGTCGCTTCCGCTTGTGAACCGAGTTCCGCGACGACACCGTTGATTGTGACGCGACCGGCATCGACTAATTTATCCGCTGCCCGTCTTGAGCAGTATCCTGTTTCACTGATGAATTTATTAATTCGCATAGGTTGTCCTCTTTCTCTTGTTAGAATCTTTCCTCAGTGTAGCGTATACGTTACTTGAAAACAAAATAATTTATTTCGTACAGCCTGTTATGAAGCGTGAACATGCGATATCGAGAGGCAATCCGTTCGCGCTTCCCTGTCTCACCTCGTCTTCAAAGCGGCAATCTTCCGCGCCACTATAGCAAAGCTATGCAGGGTCGCGACGGATTGCGCTCTAAATCGTCGTCTGCTTGTCTGGCTTTTTTTCAAGATATTACCTAAAAAGCGTCACGTTTCGTTGACCCCTACGGAAAAAAGTGCGTTTTCAACGCACTTTCAGAGGCAGGCAAGACCCTGCTCGTTGTCCGTTAGGACCAAGGAGCAACGGCTTGCGCCTCGCCCGAGGAAAGCAACGAATAAAGACGCTTGATCTCCCGATAGCACGTTGTCTACTCGCTAAAAAAGTTCGCCTCCCTGAAGCAGGAAGACGAACTCATTTCAGATCGCTTGTTCTTTTAATGTCTCCATGATGCGGACGAATTGTCCGTCATTCATTGGATAGCCGGCTTTATTGATTTTGACGCGCACGAGTTGACCAATCAAAGATTCGTCTCCCTCGATCGCGACACGTAAGTAATTGTCCGTGTAACCGACGAGACGACCGCCTGCTTCTTCCGAAAACTCTTCCGGAATGATTTCAAGCAGTTCCCCTTCGTATTTTGAAGCATATTCTTTTGCGAGTTGATCCGATAAAGCGATCAAACGCGCAACACGCTGTTCTTTCATCGACTCTTCCACTTGATCGTCCATCATCGCAGCTGGTGTCCCTGTCCGTTTCGAGTAAGGGAAGACATGCAGCTCACTGAACTTATGATTATTGATGAAGTTGAACGTCTCCATGAATTCTTCTTCCGTCTCACCCGGGAAACCGACGATGACATCTGACGTGATGGCACAGTCCGGTAACACTTCTTTCAGACGCGTGATCCGTTCCCCGAACTCCGCCATCGTGTACTTACGACGCATCCGCCGTAAAACGGTATCCGATGCTGACTGAATCGGAACATGCAAGTGTCGGACGACGATTGGCGAATCCTTTAAGACGTCTAACACTTCATCTGTGATTTGACTCGCTTCGATCGAAGAAATCCGAAGGCGTTCAAGACCTGTGACGGACTCGAGTGCTTTGAGTAACTTCGCTAAGTTATAGTCTTTCAAATCTTCACCGTAGCCACCCGTATGAATCCCCGTCAAGACGATTTCTTTGTAACCGGCATCAACGAGCTGTTGTGCTTGCTTTAAGACATCTTCCGGTTGACGAGAACGCATCAACCCACGTGCCCATGGAATGATGCAGAAGGTACAAAAATTATTGCAGCCTTCTTGAATCTTCAGCGAAGCACGTGTCCGGTCCGTAAACGCTGGAACGTCCAGTTCTTCGTAGACTTTTGCCTTCATGATGTTCCCGACTGCATTAATCGGCATCCGTTCTTCGCGGAACTGTTCGATGTACCCAATCATCTTGTAGCGGTCTTGTGTCCCGACGACGACGTCAACCCCTGGAATCGCCATGATTTCAGCAGGCGATGTCTGTGCATAACAACCCGTTACACAGATGACACTGTCTGGATTTTGACGAATCGCCCGTCGAATGACTTGACGACTTTTTTTATCACCCGTATTCGTAACGGTACATGTATTGACGACGTAGACGTCTGCATGATCTGCAAAATCGACACGCGCGTAACCTGCATCTTTAAACAGCTGCCAGACGGCCTCTGTCTCATAATGATTGACTTTACAGCCAAGCGTTTGAAAGGCAACAGTAGCCATTTCGTTCACCCTTTCAGTTCAAAATGATACGATACGGCGGATAGGACGTACAGCGGCGCCGTTTCCGTCCGTAAAATCCGTCGTCCGAGTGATGCCGGTAAGAAGCCGGCATCGGTCAACCGTGTTACCTCCGTCTCCGTCAGTCCACCTTCAGGACCAATCACGACGAGGAGTGCATCCCCTGCTTGTAGTCGCGCAAGGGTCGAGGCAAAAGCCGTAGCTTCGCCTTCTTTCGCTGATTCTTCGTATGCGACTAAACATGCCGTATATTGCGGTGCTTCTTGTAGGACTTCATCATACGTCACATAGTCAACTTGCGGCAAGTGAGCACGGTAGGATTGCTCGGCTGCTTCTTTGATGATTTTTTCAAGACGCTCGATTTTTTTCGGGACCTTTTTCGCATCCCATTTCGAGACCGAACGGGCGGATTCAAAAATGAGTAGTTGATTCATCCCGAGTTCGGTCGCTTTTTGAGCGACAAGCTCGATTTTATCACCTTTCGGCAAGGCGTAAGCAAGCGTCACCCGAATCGGTAATTCTGTATCGATTGATGACGACTCGACAATCCGTGCGATGGCCTGTTGTTTGTCGAGTTCTTCGAGCGCACAACGAAATAGGCCGGTTCCATCAAGGACCAAGATTTCATCCCCGACATCCATCCGCATGACGTTTTTCATATGATGGGCGTCATCCTTTTGCAAGGTAAACCGTTCTCCCGAGCGAGCTGCCTGTTCTACAAAGTATCGTTGCATCGGCTCAGGCCTCGCGTTTCGCAATGATTGCGACCCAGTCTTCCAGTTTTGTTGTTTCAACAATCGTAAAGCCGGCCTCGGTCATCGCCTCGACAACCATCTCTTTCTTCTGACTGATGATGCCTGAAGCAATGAAGTGCCCGCCTGGCAGTGTCAGCTCGTAGGCATCGTTCACAAACAATAAGATGACCTCAGCTAAGATGTTTGCGACAATCAATTCGACAGGCTCATTTAATGCTTTCATCAAGTCACCTTGACGGACTGTGATCCGGTCACTGACTTGATTGAGTGCCACGTTATCCGTCGCTGATTTAACAGCGACTTCATCTAAATCAAGCGCGAACACATCTTTTGCTCCCAGTTTCGCAGCGGCGATTGCGAGGACACCTGAACCCGTCCCGACATCGACGACGCGATCTTGCTCTTGCAAGTAGTTTTCAATCGCTTGAATACAGAGAACTGTCGTCGGATGCGTTCCTGTCCCAAACGCCATACCCGGGTCAAGTTCGATGATTTTTTCATCCGGTTGTGGTGTATAGTCTTCCCACATCGGAACAACCGTCAAGTGACGGCTGATCTTGACCGGTTTATAAAACTGTTTCCACGAATGGGCCCAGTCTTCTTCATCGACTTGTGTGAGCGTGACAGTACCTGAACCGATCGTCAGTCCGAACTGCGTCAGCATCTGGATATCACGTTCGATTCCTTTAATCATATCCGTCAAATCGCTACTTTCCGCAAGATAAGCTTTGACGAGGACACCTGTATCCGGATATTCGTCTCGTTTTTTCTCATCCCAAATTTCACCGAAGTTGTCTTCACGATGCGACATCATCTCGAAATCTTCGACATCCTCGATGACGACACCACTCGCTCCTGCTTCATGTAAAATATTCGAGACTGCTTCGACTGCTTCTTGTGTCGTATGGACACAAACTTCTGACCATTTCATTTCCTGTCACGCTCCTTTAGCGAATCACCCTTTAAAGAATGTTTTAATACGGCCAAAGACACCTTCATGCTGCTCTTCGACACCTTTTTCATCACTGATTTCGTTGAATTCACGTAAGATTTCTTTTTGACGATCTGTCAAATGCTTCGGTGTGATGAGGACGACGTTGACATACTGGTCACCATGATGACCTGAACGAACGTTCGGCATCCCTTTACCACGAAGGCGGAACCGTGATCCAGTTTGTGTACCGGCCGGAATCTTCAAGCTAACTTTTCCATGAACGGTTGGCACTTCGATTTCATCCCCGAGTGTCGCTTGAGCGAATGTTAACGGCATGTCCATGACGATATGATCGTCAACGCGCTCGAACAATTCGTGTTCCCGGACACGGACGACGACGTAGAGATCACCGAACGGTCCGCCGTTGACGCCTGCTTCCCCTTTACCAGCTAAGCGAATTTGTTGTCCATTGTCGATCCCTGCTGGAATTTTGACACGAACGTCTTTATTTTTACGGACACGACCTGCACCACGACATGTTTCACATGGTTCTTTGACGATTTGTCCACGCCCGTGACATGTCGAACATGTTGTTTGGTTGACGACACGACCGAACATCGTGTTTTGTTCGACGTTGATGTGACCTGATCCAGCACAACGTTTACATGTTTCTGGGTGCGTCCCTGGTTTTGCACCTGATCCATGACACGTTTCGCAATCTTCCTCGATTGGAATCGTGATGACTTTCTCAACACCCGAGAATGCCTCCATGAAATCAATTTCTTCTACGTACTGGAGATCTTGTCCTTTACGCGGTGCATTCGGATCTTGACGGCGTCCACCACCACCAAAGAACATGTCAAAGATGTCCCCGAATCCTTCTGCGCCGCCGAATCCTGCACCACCTTGCGATGGATCTTGGTGACCGTACTGATCGTAACGTGCTCGTTTATTGTCGTCAGACAAAATTTCGTACGCTTCCGAAATCTCTTTGAATTTTGCATCGGCATCTGATTCTTTATTGACATCCGGATGGTACGTCCGGGCGAGTTTCCGATAAGCTCGTTTAATTTCTGCTGCTGAGGCGTCGCGTGCAACACCTAACACTTCATAATAATCGCGTTTTTCCACGTTCAGTCTCCCTCTCTTTGGCTCCGATTCACTTCATACTGTTTGATTTTACCGAACTTCGTGCGACATGGAAAGAGCCAAAGCGCGGATCACGCTTTGGCTCTCTCTAGCGCCCGAAAAATCGGTCGATTCGAATTATTTGTTGTCTTTATCGTCTACTTCTTCAAATTCTGCGTCCATGACGTTGTCGTCTTGTCCGTCAGCTTGTGCGCCTTCAGCGCCAGCTTGTTGTTGAGCCATGTTTTCGTAGACTTTTTGTGTGAGTTCTTGAACGACTGTTGATAATTCATCTTTCGCCGTACGAATCGCTTCGATGTCTTCTCCAGCAAGAGCCGTTGTTACTTTTTCTTTTGCAGCTTCTGCTTTTTCTTTATCGGCAGCATCGATTTGTTCGCCGAGGTCTTTGATTGCTTTATCTGTCGCGAAGACGAGTTGATCGGCTTCGTTACGAAGTTCAACTTCTTCTTTACGTTTGTTGTCTGCATCTGCGTTCGCTTCAGCATCTTTGACCATTTGGTCGATGTCCGCTTCAGTCAAGCCGCTTGATGATTGGATTGTGATCGATTGTTCTTTGTTTGTACCGAGGTCTTTCGCCGATACGTTAACGATTCCGTTTGCATCGATGTCGAATTTAACTTCGATTTGCGGCACGCCGCGTTGTGCTGGTGGAATGTCTGTCAACTGGAAACGACCAAGCGTTTTGTTATCTGTTGCCATCGGACGTTCCCCTTGAAGGACGTGGATGTCTACTGCCGGCTGGTTATCAGCTGCTGTAGAGAAAACTTGTGATTTCGATGTCGGGATCGTCGTGTTACGATCGATCAACTTCGTCATCACGCTACCCATTGTTTCGATTCCGAGTGAAAGTGGTGTTACGTCAAGAAGAACAACGTCTTTGACGTCACCAGTCAATACGCCACCTTGAACTGCTGCACCGAGGGCAACCACTTCGTCCGGGTTAACGCCTTTGAATGATTCTTTACCTGTGAAGTCTTGAACTGCTTTTTGGACTGCAGGAATTCGTGTTGATCCCCCGACAAGAATGATTTTATCGATTTTATCTGGTGACATACCAGCATCGCTAAGGGCACGGCGCGTTGGTTCCATCGTCCGCTCGACGAGGTCAGCAGTCAAATCGTCGAATTTCGCACGTGATAACGTCATTTCAAGGTGAAGTGGACCTGCTGCGCCAGCCGTGATGAACGGAAGGCTGATTTGTGTCGAAGAGACACCTGAAAGGTCTTTCTTCGCTTTTTCAGCAGCATCTTTCAAACGTTGAAGTGCCATTTTATCTTGCGCTAAGTCGATACCATTGTCTTTTTTGAATTCTGCAACAAGGTGATCGATGATTTTTTGGTCAAAATCATCTCCTCCAAGACGGCTGTCACCGGCTGTTGAAACAACTTCAAAGACACCATCACCAAGTTCAAGGATTGAAACGTCGAATGTACCGCCACCTAAGTCATAGATGAGGATTGTGTGGTCTTCGCCTTTTTCAAGTCCGTATGCAAGTGCTGCTGCAGTTGGCTCGTTGATGATCCGTTTCACGTCAAGACCAGCGATTGTACCCGCGTCTTTTGTTGCTTGGCGTTCTGCATCATTGAAATAAGCAGGTACTGTGATGACAGCTTCCGTTACTTTCTCACCGAGATAATCTTCAGCTTGCGCTTTCAATTTTTGAAGGATGATTGCTGATACTTCTTGTGGCGTGTAATCTTTTCCTTCAACTTCAACTTTGTAGTCTGTACCCATGTGACGTTTAATCGACATGATTGTATTCGGGTTCGTGATTGCTTGACGTTTCGCGACTTCCCCGACTTGACGCTCTCCGTTTTTAAAAGCGACGACAGATGGTGTCGTACGGTTACCTTCTGCGTTTGCGATAACGACCGGCTCTCCGCCTTCCATTACTGCTACACATGAGTTCGTTGTACCTAAGTCAATACCAATGATTTTTGCCATGATAAATTCCTCACCTTCGATTAGTTAATTGTTGTGTTTCGGATGATTCGAGATTACTCTGCGACTTTGACCATGCTTGGACGAATCACGCGGTCATGTAACTTATACCCTTTTTGGAATTCAGCCGTTACGATGCCCGACTCGAATTCGTCACTTGCTTCCTGAACGACTGCCTGATGCAGATTCGGGTCAAAGGCTTCGCCAACCGCTGGAATTTCAACGACACCTTCGTTTTGAAGGGTTTCGGCTAACTGACGCTTGACCATTTCGACACCCGCTAAGACGGACTTTGTTTCTTCGTTGTCAGACTCAATCTGAAGTGCGCGATCAAGGTTATCGACGAGTGGGAGTAACTTCTCGACGATAGATTGTGATGAATACTTCGCACGATTTTCTGCTTCAATCCGGTTACGGCGCTTGAAGTTATCAAAATCGGCACGCAACCGTAATTCTGATGCTTTTGCTTCAGCAAGTTGCGCTTCAAAATTCGGTGTTGCTTCTTCTTCGACGAGGTCCGCTTGCACGAGTTCCTCTTCTGTTACTTCAACTGTTTCTGCTTGTTGCTCGGTTGTTTCTTCATTACTGAGGTTTTGATTCTGCTCTTTTTCTTCCACTCTGAATCGAGCCCCTTTCTATATTCAATCCAAGCTGTTCTTACGCAGCTCGGTTTGGAATGCTTGCAAAAGATGAATGATCGAATTGATGCCTCGATTATAATCCATCCGTTTTGGACCAATCAGCGCAAGTGTCCCGAGCGAAACGCCATCAACGGAGTAATGGGCACGGATCACGCTACAATCCTTCAGGGCATCGACATTGTTCTCGCTTCCGATTGTAATCAAGATTTGATTATCGAGATTCGGACTCAAGAAATCAAACAATGCTTCCTGCTGTTCAATCAATTCTAAGACAGGTCTTAGTTTGGCGACGTCTTGAAATTCCGGTTGGTCGAACATGTTTGCTTTTCCACCCAGATAAATCAAGGGACGCTCATCCTGTTGATCCATCAAAACGATATCGAGTGCTTTCGAAAGTAACGACGTCTGCTCCGAATGTTCGGAACGAAAACGTCTGATTTCTTCCAGCAAACGAATACGAAGATTGCTCAGTGGCGTTCCTCGTAACGTCTTATTCAGACGTTCCATCAGTCGACTCGCTGCCTCACGTGAGAGAGCTTCCGCTAACTGAAGTGTCTTATGCTCAACATGACCTGTCTCCGTTACGAGAACGATTACGACGCGTCCTTCTGCTAACGGGATTAATTCTAAATGGTGGAGCCGTTGTCCTTCTTCTTTAGGACCTAATACAAGTGTCGTGTAATGCGTCAATTCGCTCAACAAGTCCGCCGTATGTCTGATCAAGCGATCATTTTCATTCACGGAATGGGCAAATAATGATTTTAATGCTTTTGCCTCTTGCGGTGAGATGCTTTCCGGACGAATCAGATGATCGACATAAAATCGATATCCAAGCTCAGATGGAATTCGTCCCGCAGAAGTATGCGGTTTTTCAATCAATCCCATCTCTTCGAGGTCCGCCATCTCATTTCGAATGGTCGCGGAACTGAACGTCACGTCGTCTCGTTTCGAGAGCGTCCGTGAGCCGACGGGTTGAGCGGTTTTGATATAATCATCGACGATTGCACGCAAAATCAACAATTGACGATCCGTCAGCACCTTCTTCACCACCTTATTTTGTTAGCACTCACTTTTAACGAGTGCTAATTACATCTTTACTATAAGGAATAGTGGAAATGATGTCAACAGATTTGCTGAACCCTTTGAACAGTTTCCCATTATACGATACAGTGAAACAAATGATGAAAAGGATGATCAAGATGCTTGAGATGTTTGCGATGGCCGGTGTGTTCGTTTGGTTGTTCATTGCCATCATCGGAACGACTGCTTATTTCGCAAGAAAATCTAAAAAATAGACGCGTACGAGGAAAATAACGAGAAAAGACGCTTTTATCTCCCAATAGCACGTTGTCTGTACGCAAAAAACCAATCCCGCTACTGTGGATTGGTTTTTTTGTCGTCCTGAAATCATTCAACTTCCGCTTCACCGATGAACTCGGCGAATACTTCATTCGCAAGCGGGACACCCGCCTCCGTTAATCGCAAGTGTGTATCCGTCCGTTCGACTAATCCGCGCGGCAATAACTTCGTGATTGTTTTACCAAAAGCAGCATCTAACGCTATCCCATACTTTTGCTCAAAGTGTTCGATTGACACCCCTTGTTTCATCCGAAGTCCGAGGAACATCTCTTCTTCCATTCGCTCGACACGTGTCAGTGGTGTCTCGTTGCGGACCGGTAAACCTTCCGCCTTGATGTAATGCGGAATCGGTGCGATGTTCGCGCGACGTGTTTGAGCGATGTAACTATGCGAGCCTGCGCCGAAACCGTAATACTCATCATTTTCCCAGTAGACCCGGTTATGCCGACTTTCTTTCCCCGGTAACGAGAAGTTCGAGATTTCGTATTGTTTCAAACCACCGGCTTCAATCGTCTCAATCATCAAACGATACATCTCTGCTTCAAGATCTTGTGTCGGTAACGGGAGTTTTCCTTTTCGTTCTTGAATCGCGAACACGGTGTGCGGTTCCAAAATTAACGAGTACGACGAAATATGGGTGATCGGTAAGCGAAGGGCGCGCTCGACATCGTATTTAACTTGCTCAAGCGTTTGATTCGGTAAGCCGAACATCAAATCGACGGAAATGTTATCAAACCGTTTAGCCGCTTCGTCAAGCGTCTCTGCGACTTTCGCTTCCCGGTGCGTCCGACCGATCCGTTCAAGCAATCCGTCATCAAACGACTGGACACCGAAACTGACACGGTTGACACCACCCGCTTTCATGATATCGAGTTTTTCAGGCGATACGCCGTCCGGATTCGACTCGACCGTGTATTCAAGCGTCTCATCCGTCAGCGGCAAGAGATGTTTGCTGATGATGTCCATCAGACGTTGCATCTGTTGTTCGTTCAGGGCAGTCGGTGTTCCGCCACCAATGAAAATCGTTTCAAGTCGATCGGTCGGGTATTGTTGTAGTGTCAGTTCGATTTCACGTTCTAACGCATCTAAATATTCCGCAACCGGTTGATTCTTTAAAAATACTTTATTGAAATCACAGTAGTAACAGATATGTTCACAAAACGGAATGTGGACATATGCGGCGCGTGGAGTCATTTCGCCTCATCCTTTCTATATAAACAAGAAAAAGGGTGCGTTAAACGCCCCCTTTTGACTTTAATCTTCATCCATCGACAGAACCGACATGAAGGCTTCTTGAGGTACCTCTACCGAGCCTACCATCTTCATGCGCTTCTTACCTTCTTTTTGCTTCTCAAGCAATTTACGTTTTCGTGAGATATCCCCACCATAACATTTTGCGAGAACGTTTTTCCGAAGGGCTTTAATCGTCGAACGCGCAACGATTTTTGTCCCGACCGCAGCTTGAATCGGCACTTCGAATTGCATCCGTGGAATCAATTCTTTTAATTTATCAACGATGACTTTCCCACGTTCGTACGCAAAATCACGGTGAACGATGAAACTCAGGGCATCGACGTTTTCGTTATTCAATAGGATATCCATCTTCACAAGGCGTGATTGTTGGTAGCCAATCAATTCGTAATCCAGTGAAGCATATCCTTTTGTACTCGATTTTAATTGATCGAAGAAATCATAAACGATTTCCGAAAGCGGTAACTCATACGTGATTTTAACACGTGTCGTATCGATGTATTCCATGTCGATGAACGTCCCACGTTTCTTTTGACAAAGTTCCATGATTGCCCCGACATAGTCGTTCGGCGTCATGACAGCTGCCTTGACGAAAGGTTCTTCGATGAACTCGACCTTTTGTTGATCGGGCATCTTCGACGGGTTGTCGACATGCAAGACTTCGCCAGACGTCGTCGTCACGTTGTAGATAACCGACGGTGCTGTCGTGATCATATCGATGTTGAACTCACGTTCGATTCGCTCTTGAATGATTTCCATGTGCAACATACCTAGGAATCCACAGCGGAAACCGAATCCGAGTGCTTGCGATGTCTCCGGCTCGAACTCGAGTGCTGCATCACTTAACTGGAGACGCTCAAGCGCTTCACGTAAATCATTGTAACGGGCGGCATCGATTGGATACAGTCCACAATACACCATCGGATTCATTTTCCGGTAACCCGGCAACGCTTCGATTGCCGGTTGTTTCGCGAGTGTAATCGTATCCCCTACTCGGACGTCTCCAACGGTCTTAATCGACGCTGACAATGTACCAACATCTCCGACCGTTAATTCTTGTTGACGAAGTGCCTTTGGTGTCGAAACGGCAAGTTCTAAGACTTCGAAATCTTTACCGGTCGACATCATACGAATTTTATCACCGACTTTGACCGTTCCGTTGACGATTCGGATTGATGCGACAACACCACGGTACGGGTCATAGAACGAGTCAAAAATTAACGCTTCAAGCGGTGCAGCCGGATCACCGGTTGGTGCAGGCACTTTTTCGACGATTTGTTCAAGAATCTCTTCAATTCCGATTCCTGCTTTTGCTGACGTCGGAACCGCTTCAGATGCATCGAGTCCGATGACATCTTCGATTTCTTGACGAACACGTTCGACATCCGCCGACGGCAGGTCAATTTTATTGATGATCGGTAAAATTTCAAGATCGTTATCTAACGCCAAGTAGACGTTCGCGAGTGTTTGTGCTTCAATCCCTTGCGCCGCATCGACGACGAGAACAGCACCTTCACACGCTGCGAGTGAACGCGAAACTTCATAAGTAAAGTCGACGTGTCCAGGTGTGTCGATCAGATGGAGGATATATTCCTCACCATCTTTTGCTGTATACTTCAATTGGACGGCATTCAACTTGATTGTAATTCCACGTTCCCGTTCGAGATCCATGGCATCAAGCGTTTGGTCTTTCATTTCACGTGACGTCAAAGCGCCTGTTCTTTCTAGAATACGGTCAGCGAGCGTCGATTTCCCGTGGTCGATATGGGCGATAATCGAGAAGTTCCGAATGCTCTTTTGCCGTTTTAAACGGTCTGCATTATTCATGTTTATAGTCACCTTACCTTATATTCAAACGTACATACGCTTCATTATAACAAAAATCAGACGAGCTGTACCATCCCGTTTTGTTTTACCGAAAAACAAAAATCCAAAGAAACCCTAGAGCTGTTATTGCTTTTAAGAAAAACGTTTGCTACAATTGTGTTTGTTCTGTTGAACGATAAATGCAGATATGCGAATATAAATCTCGAATGAGTTTTCTTGGAGGTGAATCATCCATGGCTAACATTAAATCAGCAATCAAGCGTGTTAAAACAGCTGAAAAACGCCGCGTCGCTAACGTACAACGTAAATCGTCAATGCGTTCAGCTATCAAAGCAGTCGAAACTTTCGCTACTGAAGGTAACAAAGAGCAAGCGCTCGTAGCTTTCAACACAGCGTCTAAGAAAATCGACAAAGCTGCTGCTAAAGGTCTTATCCACAGCAACAAAGCTGGTCGTGACAAATCACGTCTCGCTAAACTCGTAAACGCACTTTAATTCTTTCCGAAGAATACGGTGATCGATCGCCACTAGGGGCTTCCCCGGTGGCGATTTTTTTGTGCTTAAAAAAGAGACCGACTCCAAAAGAATGCTTCCTTTCGAGTCAGTCTCAGTTGATTTGAATACTTCGTTTCAATACGTCAATCGATCGACCATCACGTGATGCGGACCAATTCCTTCGATTTCAAATTGCTCACTCGCAATCTTCATTCCAAATCGTTCGTAAAACGGAACTGCGACTAGCCGGGCATTACACCACCAACCAGTAGCTTGCCGTTCCTTTAAAATTCGTCGTGCTTCTTCAAGCAATGCAATCCCGTATCCTTCACCACGTACATCCGGACTCGTCGCCATTCCCCGCAATTGATATGTCAATTCGGGAGCTGTATCATATGACCGTTTTGCAAATGAGCCGATTGCGACAATTTTACCGCCCTTGACGCCTCCGAGGTGAAACGTATCTGTCGCCAAGTCGTCCGGATACGTGCACGCCTCAATCGGTTGATGCGGACGTAAGACGCCATGACGAAGTGGAATCACTTCTGTTGCTTGAATCATTCGAATTTCCATTAGTTCGTCAGCTCCTCACAAAGTCGCTAGTCGGACGATTAGTGAATCAAACAATATTCGCTTATCACCACGCCCAGTCTTCATCCCTTCATCAGTCGTCGTGATGGCGATTAACGCCTGTTCGAGTTGGGCGAACGTAAATCGTTTCCCGGACTGCAATGCTAATTTAATCGCATATGGATGCGCCCCGACCTTTGAAGCAATTTGTCGTTCACCATAACCTTGTTCCGCCAGGCGCTTAGACAGTAACATCATTCGGTACTGACGTGCCATCAAACCGAGCAGCGCTAATATTTCCTGACCTTGCTTTTCTAAGTCACGAATCAGGCGAATCGCAGGCTCAAGTTGACGTTTCATTAAGTAATCCGTCAATTGAAAGACATTGTCTTCAAGTGTCCGCGGTACTAACAAATCAACATCCGCCAACTCGATCGTCGGATGATCGCCTGCATAAAGCATCAGCTTATCGAGCTCATGCGCTAGCGTTCCCCACATTTCTCCTGTCAAAAAGATTAACCGTTCAATTGCCGGTCGCTCCATCCGGTATCCTTTGTCATTAACAGTATCCATCGTAAAGCGGAATAATTCTTCCGAAGTCGGCTTTTTTGCTTCGAGGACCGTCGCACGATCTTTCAACCGCTTGACGATTTTTTTTCGTTCATCCAGTTTCTCCGCTTCGACAATTAAAACGACGACTGCATAATCTGCCGGTTGTAAGACATATTCCGCTAATCGATCAACGTTATGCGTTTTTTTATCTTTCGCGCCCGTCAGAAAAGTCGCTGGTTTTGCAACCACGACACGGTAATCACTTAAAAAAGGAACTGTTTCCGCCTCATCTAACACGGCATCGAGAGGCTGATCGTTTAAATCGATCTTCATGTAGTCAAATCGTTCGCCATCTGGTAATGCCGCCTTCACGATTTCACGTTCCCACTCCTCTAAAAGATGACGCTCCGTCCCATATAATAAATAAAGGTTAGCCAACTTTCCGTTGACAAGCCAAGGTGTTTTCATCATTCCCACCACATTTCACAGTTTATTCTTAACTTCATCATAGATAATCCTCTTTTATTCCGCTATACTAGAAGCGGAATCTATTAAGGGGGAATGCAGCATGGCACATTCAGTACGCCCACCAAGTGAAAATGCGTTTGAAAACGATATTCAATCAAAACGTAATGACGCGCTTGACTCAGCCGTCGGTTTTGGCGCTTCATTTGGTTTCTTCGCCGTTTTATTCATCATTGGCGTTTTAATCAAATTCTTAAGTCTATAATCACTAAAACAGCAACCTTGGGGGGTTGCTGTTTTTTATTTTATCATAGCTTCACAGCCTGCTGAAGAACAAGTTATCATCCCGTCCCTGTCCGTCCGCCAAATCGTCCGCTGATTTCCGATGCGATCTAACACTTCTTCATGCGGGTGACCATAACGATTATTCCGTCCCGCGGAGATGATGACTGTTTCTGGATTCGTTTGTTGCAACAAGTCGAGTCCCGTCGACGTCTTCGAGCCATGATGACCCGCTTTCAAAATATCGATTGGTCCAAGGTTCCAACCTTCTTCTTGTTCAATGCTCGCGTCACCCGTCAACAAAACCCGTTTTCCTGCAACGTCCGCAAGCAACACGATGGAACGGTCATTCTCCTCTGCTTCTGATTCGTCAGGTGCAACAACAGTAAGCCAAGGTCGTATCTCTCGCCCTGCCTTGACGAACTCCACTTTGGTCCCTGTCGCTTCAATCTGCTCCAGCAAACGATGCCGCTTTTCATCCTGATTATCGTATCTTCCGAAATAAATCGTATCGACACGAATTTTCTTTAATAACCCGATGACACCTCCAATATGATCATTGTCAGCATGAGTCAAGATGAGTCCGTCGATTACTGTCTCCGCGCGCGTATGAAGAAAAGGCGCAACGATTTGACTACCAGGGTCGAACGGACGTAACGTGGGACGTTGTGATAACGTAAACGCCCCGCCTGTGTCGATGACGAACGTTTCTCCATCCTTCTCGATTACCGTACTATCGCCTTGACCGACGTCGAGAAATGTCACCTGTTCTTCCGTCCTTAAATCCATCGATACACTTCCAAGAAGGAGAGCACAGACGGGAAGAAGATGCCCCCACCACTTTTGTTCCGCTACATACCATCCGATTAAGACGACGACTATAACGAGCAAAAAGAGTGGTAACGACAATAAGTGGACAGCAACGGTCGGAACAGGTAACTGCTCCGCTTGGGCGAGGGCAAGATCAAGTACACCAACTGCTCGCTCGTGGAGCGTCATGAATGTATCCGTGACTGGGAAAAACAAGAGTAAGCCTACTAGAAAGGAAAGCGGAAGGATGATCCATTCGATCCAGGCTCCAATGACGAGGTTCAACAGAGGCGACCATGGCGAAACTTCCGTTTGTTCCGCCATTTGCAAGACTAGGCTCGTTAAGATCTGCGCCCAGACACTAATTAACAACCAGTTCCAAGGACGTTTTACTTTTTGCCAGATCTTGCGCGACAATAATAAAAAAATCGTTAGTCCGACAGTCAACTGAAAGCCGATATCATAAAGACTCGTATAGGAATAGGCGAGTTGCGCTGCTGCAACATAGGCAACCACGAGGAGCGGGTCTGTCCGTCGTCCGAGACGCTGATAGAGCAGCAAGATGAACGCGACGCAGACTGCACGCGTGACCGGCGCACTCCATTCCGTCAGCCAACCATATAACGGTAATAAGACAAGGACGAATTCCGCTCTTCGTTCACGCGTCAATCGGCACTTTTTCAAAATCCATAATATCGTAAAAATCAAAAAGGCGATATGTGAACCTGAAATGACGATTGCGTGTAACAATCCAAACTTCTTGAAGCGATCAAGCGTCAACTGATCCATCAATCGGTCCTCACCTAGCACGAGCGCTTCGATATACAAGGCTTGTTTCGCCGGAAGTCGTTCAATCCGGTCCATCCATGCTTGGCGCATCCTGCGTCCCTGCGCGTCAAATCCAGGTGTATCGGTACACGATCCCCATTCTTTCACTTCGAATTTTCCTGCTAATCGTTCTGTACGCATCCAGCGCGCCTCGTCAAAGCCGCCACGATTGACACGGGGTAAAACCATTTTTTCCGTCAGTTCGACTTGACATCGTCTTCCAATTCGCTCGTAATCGAGATCCTGATGTTCATCTAGCGTCGCCGAAACGATCAACTCCTGTTGATTCGCAGTCGCCAGGTACCGAATCCGATCTCCATTTTGCTTCGCGTCCAAAATATCAATTGTCTGAATCGGTGTCGTATCAACGAAATCTTGTCCGTACACGATGAGCACTACGACCAACAGACTCATCAAGACAAGGCGTGTCGAAGTAAAAGACCAGCTTTTAATGGTCAAAACGAGACAAATCACACCTACGAGCCAAAGTGACTCTTTGATTGCGATCAATACAATCATGAAAAATAACGGGAATAACGGCATCAGTAAACAATCAAATAGGCTCTCAATGTTTCAAGCGTCTTGTCACCAAATCCCTTAACCTCTCCTAAGTCTTCATAACGCGCGAACCCGCCCTTTTCTTCACGATAGGCTAAAATCGCGTTCGCTTTAGCTGGACCGATTCCAGGGATTTCAAGTAACTGTTGCTCCGTCGCAGCATTCAAGTCGAGCAGACCAGTCGGCACATCTGCTTGTGGCACTTCTTCTTTCGGTTGTGTAAGTTTCACTTTTTCTTTTGTCGGAACAATGACTTCCTGACCGTCAATCAACCGTGCCGCGAGATTCATTTCTGTCACATCAGCAGCTTGTGTCAACTCCGCACGAACGACTGCGTCTTTAATCCGGTCGCCTAACTTAAAGGAATAGGGTCCCGGTCGCTTGACTGCCCCTTTCACATCAACCATGATTTTTTTGTTTAAGAGGGTCTGCTCCGTGGACCCTTGATCTTCTGCTTTGGCGTCTTGCTCATGCTTAACGATTGCTGGTTTGTCGACGAGCGCTTCTTTCGAACACGATGGTAACGGGACGAACAGTACGATTATCAGTAACACGACAACAACAACACTCGCGATTTGTTGAATCCGGGGAATAGTCATCGGTCTCCCTCCTCTTGCCTCGACTTTACCAGGCTCGAGTCGTCACGTAGCTTTGAGTAATTCGTTTTTCTCGTGGTGTTAACTGACAAATCAATTCCTCAAGAAATCTTTTTCATGTAAATCGTTTATTTTTCTTTAACATACAGCACAAAAAACCGCTGCGAAAGTTTCCTTTTGCAACGGTCCATCCATTATATTTTTTCAGCTACAAAGAAAATTCGTTCGGCCGTCGGTGTTGGTGCATCACTCGTGAAATCACCTGTTACGGCGAGCGTCCGGAATCCGGCTTCACGAAGCCACGTCACGTATTGTTCCGGCGGATACGTCCGTTGATGATGTGTCTCGTCAACACGGTCATAACGTCCATCTTCGTCTTCGATGAAGAACGTCAATTCGTGGACGACGGACAGTGGTGCTTCTCCGGGATCGGCAAACCAAATATAAGAACTTTGTTCGGCGTGTGTCGCATATGTTTTCCCGTTAAAGAGTGTTTCCATCTTATACGGGGAATGCACATCAAACAACAACTTCCCGCCTTCTTTTAACGTCCGTGCCGCATGTTCGAACGTCTGTTGCACATCCGCTTCTGTCTTCAGGTAGTTGAGCGAGTCACACAAAATCGTCAGTGCGTCGACTGGAGCAGGCAATTCGATTTCGCGCATGTCTTGACACCAAAAATCGATTTTTTGCTGTTGTCCCATCGCTTTTTCTTGTGCAATTTCAAGCATCTCTTCCGATAGATCGATACCTGTCACGCGGTAATGCTCAGCGAGTAACAACGTCGCCGTTCCTGTCCCACAACCGACGTCAGCAATCGTACTGTTTGCTTCGACGTATTGCGATACCCAGGCGACCCATTCGTCGTAGGGAACATCTTGCATCAACTCGTCATAGACGTATGCAAACTGTTCGTACGCCATCAGTCGATCTCGACTTCTACTTTAGGTGCGTCTGACCAGAGTTTTTCAAGGTTGTAGTAGTCACGGTCATCACGGTGGAAGACATGGACGACAACATTTTCAAGATCGGCGAGTACCCAACGCGCTGCGTCAAGTCCTTCGAGACGTTTGATCGGAAGTTCATTTTTATGCGCAACTTCTTTCACTTCACGTGCGATCGCTTGAACTTGCTTTTCTGATCCACCTTCACAAATCACGAAATAATCTGCGATTGGTGAGATGTTTTTCATATCTAAAACGATGATATCTTCTGCCCGTTTATCATCAATTGCATTTACGATTAATTTTAATTCTTGTTCGACTGTCATAGGACGGTCCCCTTTCGTTTAGCCGTGACGAACGCGTTATACGTTTCAATCGTCAACGGAAAAATCACTGTTTGTTTGTTACATAAAAATTGGATGGTATGCGCAAGCGTCGCGATGACGGCGTCCGTTAAATCGGCGTCTGCAATTTCACGTAATGTTTCAACGCCTGGATACGTACGATTCGGCTCAATCGCATCGGCGACGAAAATCACTTGATCGAGCAATGGCATATCCGGAGCACCGGTCGTATGATTCGCGATCGCTTGGTAAATCACCGTATCTTTGACGCCAAGTTCACGTTTGACGAGTTCTGCGCCGATTGGCGCGTGCAAAAGCTCATCGTCATAATCGAGCAACTCGAGCTGTCCGAGTTCGCGAGCGAGCGTCCGCATTTCTTCGGTGTCCCGATACTTCGCATAATCGTGCAGCATCGCAGCGAACGCTGCCGTTTCCTCGTCGACACCGTTTCGCCGTGCGAGTTGACGAGCTGTTTCAACAACTCCAAGCGTATGCATATAACGCTTATGCGGGAGTGTTTGTTTAATGATATCGTCTGCTTCTTCAAGTAACATACAATTCCCACTCCTCGATTAGTTGTCGGACAGCTTCAGGAACAAGGTAACGGATACTTTTACCGCGGGCGACACGTTTTCGAATGTCCGTCGAAGACACTTCAAGCGACGGTAAGTCGACTGCTGTCACTTGCGCACCTGCCGGAATCAAATAACGACTGCCTGGACGTGCGACCGCTCCGAATTGAACTGCCTCAAACAGGCGGTCTGCTTGATACCATGTATCAAGGCTCGCAAGCGAGTCTGCCCCGAGTAGAAACACGAACTCGTCTGTCGGATACCGTTTTTTCAATTCGAGAACCGTCTCAAGCGTATACGATTTTTCCTGACGCTCGAACTCAATCGTCGAGACGGAAAACGCATCGTTTGCCTGGACAGCGGCTTCAACGAGCTTCAACCGTTGCGCAGCACTCGTCACGTTCGCCGCTTTATGCGGAGGGACGTTCGCAGGTAAAAACCAAACCGCATCAAGATGCAGTTGTTCCTTTGCTTGTTCCGCTATCAATAAATGACCGATGTGGGGCGGGTCAAACGTTCCGCCCATCAAACCAATCTTCATCGTGGTAATTGTAACGTTTTATTCTCTTTCGATTCTTTGTAGAGAACAACAACTTTACCGATGACTTGAACGAGTTCAGCATTTGTTCCGTCGACGAGTTCAGCCGCTACGTCTTTTGGTGTGTCGGCACAGTTCTGCAAAACTTGGACTTTCAATAATTCACGTTTTTCGAGTGCATCGATCAAATCCGCACACATCGCTTCTCCAACGCCATTTTTCCCTACTTGGAAAATCGGGCTTAAATCATGTGCTGTCGCACGTAAAAATCGTTTTTGTTTACCTGTTAACATATCAATATTCCTCCAATTGCTTTCGAATCACCTGCTCACCAAGCGTAAGATCAGGTGCATGACCGGTGAAGCGTTCAAATGCTTCAGCCGCTTGTAAAACGAACATCGGGACGCCGTCTAGTGTCGCGAGTCCTCGAGCCGAGGCATCACGTAGTAGTTGCGTCGGAGTCGGTCGATAAATAATATCACAAATCAGTGCCGTCGTCTCGGTCAATACGATTGGTGTTGCTTCGATGCGTGGCATCATACCGACCGATGTCGTATTGATGATTGTGTCATACGGCGTTAAATCTGGTGACCCCGACCAGTCGATTGCCTGCGCCTGAAATTCAGCGGCAAGCGCGCGCGCGCGTTGATTCGTCCGGTTCATGAGTGTGACAGTCCCGTCGAGCGCTGCGACGATTCCTCGCGCCGCCCCGCCCGCGCCAATCACAAGAATGTTTTCTGACGATTGTCTTGCGGACAAGGCACGAACGAATCCCGTCCCGTCCGTATTCGCACCGACCAGTTCCGTCCCGTCAAAATAGACCGTATTGACCGCCCCTGCTTTTTCAGCAGAAGGCTCGAGTCGATCAAGAAACGGGATGATTGCCGTCTTATAGGGAATCGTGACGTTAATCCCGTCGAGCTCGCGCATCCGTAATTGCCGGACGACCTGCTCTAAATCGTCTGCTTCGACATCTATCATACTATAACAGCCGAAAAGCCCAGCCGCTTCCAGCCATGCCTCGTGCAGCACGGGTGAAAGTGAATGGGCAATCGGATGACCGATGACAGCGAAACGCATCAGACGAGCGCCTCACGTAAGGAAACAGCAACACCTTTAGGCGCGTAGGCAGCTACTCGTCCACCTTTTCCGTGAACTGCAACCCAACCGAGTCCACTGAAGACGATATCTGTTTTCATGTTGTCACGTAAGCTGAACTCATGACGGACGAGCGGTGGTAACATCTCAAGCGTTTTTTCATTCGGAGGCGATAATAACTCTCCATTATGATTTGCATAAAGATCGTCCGCCTTATCTAACTTCGTCCGGTGAACCTTGAGTTCATTTGACATATAGATGACGAATGAACGTTTGTTCCCTTCCATGTAGTCAAGGCGTGCTAAACCACCAAAGAATAACGTTTGTTGCGGGTGGATTTGGAAGACTTGTGGTTTGATTTCTTTTTTCGGCGTAATCAATTTCAAGTCGCGCGCATCGACATAGTGCGCCATCTGATGATGATTGATGATTCCTGGCGTGTCGTACAGGTTACAGTTGTCATCTAGCGGAATGTCGATCAAATCGAGTGTCGTTCCTGGGAAGTGACTGACGGTGATGACGGCCTCTTCTTCTTCACCAAAACGTTTAATGACTTGGTTGATGAGCGTTGATTTCCCGACGTTCGTACAGCCGACGACGTAAACGTCGCGCCCTTTACGATAGTAGTCAATCTTCTCGGCTAATTCATCGACGCCATGCCCTTTTTTCGCACTAATCAAGTGAACATCTACCGGACGTAAGCCCAGTTCCTTCGATGTTTGGCGCATCCAGTTCATCAAACGATTCGGATTAAGTGATTTCGGCAACAAATCTGCCTTATTCCCGACAAGCAGGACATCATTTTTTCCGACGAAGCGGTGTAATCCTGGTAACCAACTTCCGTTGAAATCAAAAATATCAACGATTTTAACGACGAGTGCATCTTTTTGACCGATTCCGTCTAAAATTTTGACAAAATCATCGTCCGTCAATGCAACGTCTTGAATTTGGTTGTAGTGTTTCAGTTTAAAACAACGTTGGCAAATGACCATTTCACGGTCAAGTGCAGATTTAGGCGCATAACCTGGTGCTTTCGGATCCTCTGTTTGAATCTCGACACCACAGCCGGCGCAATGAATTTCTTCGTTCATATGTGTGTTGAGCCGCATCGGGAACTTTCCCTTCTCTATTCAACGTAGCACCCTGCACGCTACTCCAAGAGCGTAACTTCCGACCTATTGCCGTACATGTTGCGACTACTGCCTATCCTTTCATCTACCGGTATGACAGGGTCATTGTTGCTTATCTTGACGCAGTGACTCGATCTGCCGCTTTTCCGTTTCAGACTCTTCTTTGACACGTTGCGTCAATTTATAGATGCCTTTACGTTTCATGCGACGGAAGACGAGACGTTCCATCAAGCGATTGAATTTAGTGACGACACCGTCTGTTTTAACGACGGGTTGGACGTGAATGACTTCGATGCCTACGGAATTTGCTCCTAGCACATCAGTAAACAGCTGATCCCCAAGAAATACAACTTCTTTTGCATGGTAACCGAATTCCGTTAATGCTCGTTTGAAACCGATTGGTAATGGTTTTCGGGCAGGTGCAATATAGTGAAGTCCGAGTGGATCCGCGAACTTTTTGACACGATCGCCGTTATTATTCGAGACGATGATGACGTCAAATCCGTATTGATTATTCACCATATCCAGCCATGACACCAATTCGTCTGGAGCATCGGCAATATCCCATGCAACAAGCGTGTTATCAAGATCCGTCAAAATTGCTTTGACACCGTTTCGTTTTAACATCTCTAAATCGATATCATAAATGGATGCGACGAAATGTTTCGGATAAAGTCGTTTGAACAAGAATAAAACCTCCAGATAATGGTCTAGCTCTATAGTTAAGTTTAAGAAACAGTTATGTTCTTATCGTTCGATTATAGCACAATCAATGGCGTAGAGCGATGCACAAAAGAAAACGCCCTTTCACTTTAAGGGCGCTTTTGCTTTCATGAATTCCAAATACCAAGTGCTTGTCCCATCAAGACAGGACCAGTTACATCACCTTCTAAATCAAGCGCACCTTTTGGAGCAATTAAAACGACCGTCGAACCGAATGAAAAATACCCGAACTCGTCGCCACGACGAATGTCACGTGCATGATTCGTCTGGACGATCGTGTTGACGTTCAACGCTCCGACCATGACGTGTTCAAGCGCATGTGCACCTTGGACGATTCGCGTCACCCGTCGATAGTTTCGTGTCAGCGGTCGCGTTCCGTAAGCCAATCCAAGATCATTGACCGGTGCAGAATCCCGCCCGAGCGTATAACTCGTCCGAACTGTCCCATCGATTGGAACATGAACGCGATGATAATTTTGTGGGCTGAGATAAAAAATCAGGACACGGCCACCAACGTACGTTGCCGCTTCATGGTGTGAACCAATCAATTCCGCGACTGAATACGTTTGTCCTTTGACCGTGAAGCGACTCTCTTCCGTCAAGTCGTCGACGACAGATAAAACACCGTCGCACGGACTGACGAATGCGTGCTCAGCTTGCGTAATCGGTCGGACTTCTTCTTTTAAGTGACGGACGAACAACTCATGTAGAGTCGGGTACGCGTCGACCGGCTGACTCGCTTCGTCCATTTGTAAATCATACAGCTTAATAAACGGTTTGATGAAAGGCCGGCTCAATTCACTCATCGCAAAGCGCCGCAATTGATGTGCGACGAACGGGCGTCCATTTAATTCGAATAGATTTTTAAAAAACCATTTTTTAATCATTTAAATCACCCGATGATTCTTCTTTTGAATCCTCAATATCCTTACCTGCGAAGAATTCCTTATAGCTTTCTTCTGTCTGTTCGCCTGCGACACGGCTTACTTCTTTCCCATCTTTGAAGTGGACGACAGTTGGTGTTCCTTCGATACCGAATGTATCCCACGCCGACTGTTCGACAGCAAGATCAATCTGTTCAAACGGAATATCCTGTTGCTCGCCGAGCGGTACTAAGTACGGTTTTACTTTTTCACAGTGGACGCACCCTGTCTGATAGAAGTACGTATAGAATTCGTCACCTGACTTTAATTTTTCAGCGACTTGACTCGCTGTTAGATTTCCATCTTTCGTTGCTGAATCTTCATTATCCATGAAGAGCAGCAATGTTGCTCCCAGTATGACGATCAATGCGATGACGCCGGCCGTTATCCAATTCGCTTTTGATTGCGACTTTTTCGACGGCTTCACGCGCGTAGACTTTTTCGACAAATCGATCCCTCCATCATTTTGGCATAAGCCATTTTTTCTGAATCATTATAGCATGACCACCCGCTAGAATCGTATCGATTTCAAAAGCGTCACTAATCAGTAACAGGTCGGCACGTTCACCCGGTTTGATTGTCCCTCCAGAAATCCCGTAAGCTTCGGCAACGTTTCGTGTGACCGTCTGAATGGCGTCCGTAAACGCTACCCCATGACGAACCGCTTCCTCGACCGCTTGCAACATCGAGGTCGGCTTTCCTGATTCCATTCGTAGAAGTTTACCTGCCGCATCGAACGCCGGCAGACTCGCACCGGCGTCACTCGACATCGTGATCTGCCGTAAGGGAATCCCTGCTTCAAGTGCCCGTTTCAGCGCAAGTCCAGCCGGCACCTCGCCTTCTTCGATGAAGGCTTTTGTCGTACAGGTCGTAAAATCAATCCGTCCCCCTTGTTTCGCCCAAGCAAGACCGGCTTCAAAAATCCGTTCACTTCGATTGATATGTGTCGGTAAAAATTGTTCGATCGGTACATCCGACGTCCGGACGACTTCTTCGAGGAGATGTAACGCTAGTTTCCCGTCTCCAATATGGACGTTCATCGTTCCATTGACCCCTTTGACCATCCCGGCGATGCGCGCCTCAGCTGTGAGTCGCGTCAGCTCCTGAACAGTCGGTTGAGTCGAACGATGATCATTGATCGCAATCTCGCCGAGTCCGATGACTTCATTGATAAGGACGATATCACGACCAATCGTATCCGTAATCGAAACGGGCGGGACAGCGTAGCTGCCCGTTAACAGAAAAGGTCGAATTCCGTGTCGTGCAAACCCGCGGACGTGTGCCAGTAAATCAATCCCGGTCCGGGTCCAACCATCCGTGCCAAGTAATCCGACGACCGTCGTCACACCACCCGTCAAGAAATCACTAGCGACTAACGGAGCCGTCCGAGAAGCAAATCCGCCTTCCCCACCTCCGCCAATCGGATGAACATGACCATCGATCAATCCTGGAACGAGTCGCTTCCCCGTACCGTCAATCGTTTGTTCAAGCAAATCCTGATCGATATTATATGTCCCGATTCCTAGAATCGTTCCACCTCCGACAAGTACATCCGTCGGGATCTCGTTAACAAGTGCTTGTTTAATTAAAATCAAGCCTCTTCCCCCTCACTATAAACGATAAAAAGCGAGCATATCGCCCAGTGACGATACCTCGCTTTCAAGTTATTCTGCCTTTGTCCCTTGACCAAGACCAAGATCTTCGTTGACTGCATCAAGTGCGAAGACAACAAGTGACGTCACGACTGACATCGCTGTCGCAAATCCAAAGTTATACGTAACTGCATCGACCGCTGATACGATGAACACAGCTGTGTTCACGAGTAAGAACGACCAAAAGAATGTAACGAGAAAACGCATTCTTTCCCCTCCATTTCCATAGCTTACTTTTATTAGTCCTACGTCTCGTAGTATATCATTTTTTAAATCATCCGACAGCTTTAATCGGATTTTTTTAAGCGTTTTCCTTTTTGCTCAAAACAGTCACTTCCCTGTTTTCTACCGGTCCATATGCTAAAGTAATGAGGAAAGAATCTAAAGCGAAGTTGGTGAATGTATGAAACGTCATCTTATTGCCGTCGACCTCGACGGTACACTCTTAAAAGACGACAAGACAATCAGTCCTGCAAATATTGCCGCACTGCACAAAGCGCGTGAAAATGGTCATGAAGTCGTCATCGCGACAGGTCGTCCGTTTCGCCACGCGAAACGCTACTATGAAGAACTTGGTTTAACGACACCAATCGTTAATTTCAACGGAGGTTTCGTTCATCATCCGAATGATCCCCACTTTCAAGTCAGTCATCATCCGATTCCGTTAAAAACCGTGCAACATATTCTCGAGTCCGTTGCTGATACGAAAACACAAAACATCGTCTGTGAAGTGACCGATCATGTCTATTTCCAACGTGATCCGGTCGGGATTTACGAATTTTATACCGATCATGCCCTGTCCGTGACGACCGGTGATTTGCGGAGGCTGCTCCAACATGAACCGACCTCGCTGTTGATTCATGCCAAGGGTGAGCACGTTAACGAAATCCGGTCAGAGCTGTCGCATGTTCATGCCGAGACCGTCTTGAACCGTCAGTGGATCAAGCCCGAGTATATGGTCGAAGTCATGCGTAAAGGAACGAGCAAAGCGATTGGTCTTGAGCAAATCGCACGACATCTCGGAATTGAACAGAAACAAATCGTTGCCTTTGGTGACGAAGAAAACGATTTAGAAATGATTGAGTATGCGGGACACGGTGTCGCGATGGGCAATGCGATCGGACCACTCAAATTACTTGCGAACGGGACGACAAAACGAAATGAAGACGATGGCATCGCCTATTACTTGAAGCATGTCCTCGGACTCGCTTGATGATAAAAAAACGCATCTCCTTGACCGACAAATGTCGTTACTCAAGAGGATGCGTTTTTTGTTCTATCCTTTTCGGAAGTAACCAACGACTGAATCGGTTGGTACGACATTGATAAAGACGGTTTCATCCGCGTCACGGCAAATCCGTTCGATATCCCGCAGTTCATGTCGTTCGATGACCATCATCAGCGTCGATTTCTCGGCCCGTGAATACGTTCCGATCGACGGCATCTGTGTGATTCCACGAATGATATGTTGGTGCAGTGCCATCGTGATATCGTCGGCATGGTTCGTGATGATGAAGATTGTCAGGCGCTGATTGCTCGTATGAATCTCATCGACCACTTTCGACGTCACGTAGATAAAGACAATCGTATAGAGAGCTGTCGACCAACCGAACAATGCGCCGGCAAGGATTGCAATCAAAAAATTCAAAACGAATAAATAAAGACCGACACTTCGGTCCGAGAACCGGGCAAAAATCAAGGCGACGATATCGAAGCCACCGGTCGACGCACCAAATTTAATCGTAATCCCCGTTCCAATCGCAAGCAAGACACCACCAAACACTGCGTTTAATGTTTGGTCACCCGGAATGACAGCATATTGTGGAATCAAACCGATAAAGATCGTTGTCGCTAAAACAGAAATCAGCGTAATGATTGTAAAGCTACGACCGAGCATAATCCACGCCAATATAATCAATGGAATATTAAGGGCTAAAAACCAAACGTTCTCACCGAACGCAAATGCCGTGTCCTGTAAAACCTGAGTCAGGATTTGGGCAAGCCCCGTAAACCCTGTCGAATAAACGCCACTTGGAATCAAGAACCAGTTCATTGCGACCGCAATGACGAACCCACCAATCGAAGCGACCATTACCTTTAAAATATTTTCCTTCACAACTGCTGTCACACCTCGTTCTCCTCTCCTGCTTGAACTATCTTGGAACACTTTAGCACATAACAAATGACAGCGGATAGTCAAGAATGCGAAAGAAATTGATTTCTTTTTTTGGTAGCGCTCTCATGTGTCCGCGCGATGACTGAACGAAAACAACTCGAAAAACCGGACGATTTTCGAGATTCATCAAGAATTTCGAAAATCGTCCGGTTTTGTGTCAATCATATACACCTGATTCGTTCTAATTTTTAGACCGTCATTGAAGAAGGAACCGTGACGCTACCTTCAGCTGGTACGTCAACGACTTGATTATGGAGTTTCAACGAGAATGCTTCACCTACAGATTGCTCAATCGAGATTTCATTTTGTTTGACGTGAATATGGATATGATGACCGCGCCACTGCATCCGGAACGAATAACTCGTCCAGCCTTGCGGTAACATCGGATTGAAGGATAATACTCCTTCTTGAACACGGAGTCCGGCAAAACCATGCACGATCGACATCCATGATCCGACCATTGACGTGATGTGAAGACCATCTTCCGTATCATTGTTGTAGTTATCCAGATCGAGGCGTGCAGAACGTTGATACAATTCAACCGCCTTTTCTTCATATCCGACTTCAGCGGCAATGATGGAATAGATACAAGGTGAGAGCGACGATTCATGCACCGTACGTGGTTCATAGAAGTCGAAGTTCGCTTTCTTTTGCTCAATCGAGAAACGATCCGTCAAGAAGTAAAGGCCTTGCAAGACGTCTGCTTGTTTAATGAATACAGACCGGAGGACACGATCCCACGACCAGTTTTGATTGAGTGGCAAGTGTTTCGGATCAAGATCAGCAACCATGATTTGTTCTTTATCCATGAAGCCGTCTTGTTGCATGAAAACTGCCGGCTCCGTCTCATCTTTTGGATAATACATTTTTTGATCGATGTCGGCCCACTGCGCAAGCTCTTCATCCGTCAATGTTAATTGATGCATCAACTCGGCGAGACGGTCCGGCTCGTTGTCCGCTAAATGACGATGGACGGTTTGCGCGTATTCAAGGCACCATGCTGCCATCAAGTTCGTATACCAGTTATTGTTGACGTTATTTTCATATTCATTCGGTCCTGTCACACCGAGGATCATGTAGACGTCTTTTTGCGGGACATAGTTGACACGGCTCGCCCAGTACCGCGCAATTTCGACAAGGACTTCAAACCCGTATTGTCCGAGATATGACGTATCCCCTGTATAGTTCGTATAGTTATAAATCGCATGCGCAATCGCGCCGTTCCGGTGAATTTCTTCATGGGTGATTTCCCACTCGTTGTGACACTCTTCCCCGTTCATCGTGACCATCGGATAGAGTGCACCTTTCATACCGACGTTCTTGTCTGCATTCTCTTTTGCTTGCGGCAATTGATTATGACGGTATTTCAACAAGTTCCACGCGACGTCAGGTTTTGATGTCGCAAGGTAGAAGTTGAGACAATACGCTTCCGTATCCCAGTAGGTCGCGCCACCATATTTTTCGCCGGTGAATCCTTTTGGTCCGATGTTCAACCGGGAGTCTTCTCCTGTGTAGGTTTGGAACATGTGGAAGATGTTGAAGCGAATCCCTTGTTGCGCTTCGACGTCACCTTCGATTTTAACGTCTGCTTCTTCCCAGTGCTTCAACCAAGCGGCCTCATGCTGTGCGAGGACGGTATCGAATCCCAGTTCGAACGCTTCATTGACACGCTTCATTGCCTGCTCCAGTAAATGTTCGACTTCATAATCACGGTTTGTCACGAGCGCGACTACTTTCTCTACCGTCGCCGCTTCACCTGGTTCGACTTGTTTCGTAAAGCGGTTCGCCACGTATTGTGACGTCCCTTCAACGACTTCACAAAATGCGCCTTCAACATCTGTAATCATCGCCGCCGTTACGTGCCAATCGAGTTTTTTTGTTTTTGACGTGACATATCCGAAACGCTCTTCCGTCCCATGTTCGACCGGGAGCCAAAATTTTTCATCGTAGTTCGAGTCCTCGTTCTCGACATCCGCATCAAGATACGACTCGATGATGATTTCCGCTTCAAAGTTGATCGGTGTGACCGTATAACGGAGTGCTGCGATTTCTTTTGTCACGATTGAGAAGAATCGCGTCGATTCAATCTTCGTCTCTTCGACGCCATTCTTAAGTAACATCGTTCGTGTCAAAACACCATGTTGCATATCAAGTTCACGCTTAAAATCGACGACTTCCCACTCATTCAAATCGACATTCTTACCATTGATCGAAACACGGATACCCATGATATTGACTGCGTTCAATACTTTTGCGAAGTACTCGGGATAGCCATTTTTCCACCAGCCGACACGTGTTTTATCCGGATAATAGACACCTGCCACATACATTCCTTGGTGTGTATCGCCTGAGTAATCTTCCTCGAAATTACCACGCATCCCCATATGGCCATTCCCAATCGAAGTCATCGATTCGGCGAGACGGTTATCCTCAGGATGGAACCCCTGCTCTATAATTTTCCATTCATTCATATCAAATAATCGTTTCATCATCAGTCGCTCCTTTTATCATTGCCGATTTCGAACGTTTTCATCGTCATTTGTAAGCGTTTCAACGTTTCTGTACATTCTTTATTTTACACATAAAACAGCTTAATGCAATCGTTTGCACGAAAATAAATTTCTTTTTGTGAAACCGTTCCTAATAACTTACTTTCCACTTTAGTTTCTTTGTGTTTTTTTGTTCATAGCATAAAAAAAACTTCATCTCGAGCCCCGTTCCGGGCGAGATGAAGTCACTGGTTTTCATTCGTTTTTTGGACCCCCGCAAGACTGACGAACGACGAGGTAATGCGGGACGATGACACGTTTACCATACGGCGTCGCATCTTCATTGATTTGTTCAATCAAACAATTCGTCGCTTCAAATCCTAGACCAAAGATGTTGATTTCGACCGAGGTCAATGGCGGACTCGAAAACTCAGCGATGAACAGGTTATTGAAGCTGACGACCGCCATTTGGTCCGGGACACTAATCCCCATCTCATTCAACGTACTCATGACGCCGAGCGCCATCATATCATCACTGACGACGACGGCAGTCGGCGGATGATCGAGTGACATCAATCGTTTAACGGCGTCAGCCCCACCAGTCGTCATGAATGGTGCACTGACGATATAGTTATCCTCGACCGGAAGACCCTCTTCCATTAAAGCCGTTTTATACCCACCGACGCGTTCTTGCGTGACCGCTAAGTCTTGTGACCCGCCAACGAAGGCAATACATTCATGTCCGAGCTGATGCAAATACTTTGTCACTTCACGACCGGCAAGGTAATTATCCGTATCGACATACGTGACTTGCGATGAGTCACTGAACGGTTTCCCGACGACGACGAAGGGAAACTTCGATTCTTGAAGAAATTGTACGACTTTATCATCGGTTCTTGAATATAAAACGACAACTCCGTCGACGCGACGGCCCTGAACCATCGAGACGACGCCCTCATATACTTCTTCTTCCGACACGCCTGTCGTCATATAAAGCGAGTACCCGTTTTGATGCGCTTTCGTACTGATTCCACGGATGACTTCTGAAAAGAATGGGTTTTGAAGTGTTTTCGTCGCTGCGCTCGGCATGACGAGACCAATTGCTTGCGTCGTCCGGTTCGCTAAACTCCGAGCATGGACGTTCGGATAATAACCGAGATCTTCCATTGCTTGTCGAACACGTTCTTTTGTTTTTTGACTGATTCGCGGACTATTCGCGATGACACGTGAGACCGTCGATGGTGCGACGTTCGCTTCCCTAGCGACGTCTTTAATTGTGACTTGCATCCCCTTCACCTCATCATTTCCCTACAAATGTATTTTATTGTTTTTCGTTCGAACGATTGACGCGTCTGCGATGGACCAAGAGAAGAATCAACGCAAGGATTGGGGCAATGGATCCAATCGCAACAAGTGACCACCAGTTCACTTGAGAATCTTCTAAGATATATCCATTCGCACTACTGCCATCCAATGTAATTTCATAGGCATCTCCATCTTGTCGGACGAGATCGGAAAATAATAATCCTCGCAGACGTTGATCATCACCGATTTCAGAAGCTTTAATCCGCATCGTCGTTTTCTTCTCTCCTAGATTGATTGCGTAAATCGCCGTCTGATTTTTTGATTCTCGAGCGTATACGGCCATATGATCCGTCTTTCCTAACAAGCGTTGCTTCCCTGTCGCGAACGCTGGGTAGTCTTGACGCATCTGATTCAACGTTTTTACATACTCCTGCATCTTTTCATTTTTATCAAACTCCATCATCATTCGGTTCCCCGGATCTTCACCACCCGGCATGGCGACTTCCGTTCCTTGATAGACGACCGGCATACCTGGAGCAGCATATAGGGCGAATAACGCGAGGCGTAATTGGCGTTCTTCATCTGAAGTTCCACCGATTTTCGCTTCTGTAATGAATCGTTTCAAATCATGATTATCAATGAATGTCGCGAGCGACATCGCTTTCGGATTAAATGTGATATCTCGATTATAAACTGAATCGAGTTCTTCCGCTGAACCATTTTTGCGGGCAAATTGATCTTTTATCCCGTAATAGAAAGGAAAGTTTGTCACGGAATCAAATCCAAGCTCTGAATAGGTCGCAATCTTTCGCGGATCACCATCGAATACCTCTCCGAGTAAAAATAAGTCCGGATGTTTTTCTTTGACGGCCGGAATGAATTCCTTCCAAAATGCCGGCGGAACATGACGGACCGTATCGAGACGATACCCATCGATTCCTGTCTCATCGACCCAGTAATTCGCGACGTCAACCAAATAATCGACGACTTCTGGATTTTCAGTATTGAAATCTGGCAAATCAAATAACCAGTTGTTTTCGACTTCGACTTGATTGTTCCAATTCATAATCGGTTGTTCTTCATGGAACCAATCCGGCTTTTCTTCGACAAGCGGATGATTTGGTCCGAGATGATTGACAACTAAATCAAGAACAACTTTGATGTCACGCTCGTGTGCTTCGTCGACCAATGTTTTAAATTCTTCTTTTGTTCCGAAATGGGGATCGATTTTATAATAATCCTCCGTCCAGTAACCATGATAGCCATTCGGTCGATTCTTAAAGACCGGTGTCAACCAGATTGACGTGAATCCTTCATCTTTTATGTAATCAAGGCGTTTCGTCACCCCTGCCAAATCACCACCATGATAAGCTTTCGGATCGTCCTTGTTCACATCGATATCATTACTCGTTTTCCCGTTCTCAAACCGGTCGATCATAATAAAATACATTCGTTCCTTTTCCCAATTTGCTGCTTCACTCGTCTGCGGAAAAAGTCCGAAAGACAAGAGAAGCGGCAAGAAGAGAAGCATCACGCCTCGTCTCATGCCGCTAATTCCTCCTTTATTACCCTTTCGTTCCACCTGCCGTCAATCCAGATACGAAGTAGCGCTGGAAGGCGAAGAACAGAAGGACGATTGGGACTGCAGATAAAACGGCACCTGCCGCAAACAACGTGAAGTTGTTATCAAATTGCTCAGAAACCATGTTGTATAATCCGACCGCAAGCGTCTGTTTCTCCGGCGAACGGAGAACGAGTGACGCCAGGATGAAATCATTGAACGGTGCCATGAAATTGAACAAAGCGATGACAGCAACCATTGGTTTAGCAAGCGGAAGGATGATTTGCCAGAAAATCCGAAGATGACCTGCCCCATCCATTCGTGCCGCTTCATCTAGCTCTTTTGGTATTGTATCAAAATATCCTTTGGCGAGATACGTATTCATCGGAATCGCTCCACCAGAGTATAAAAGAATCAACGCAAGATGTGTATCGAACAAATCGAGCATGTTGAGCAACACATAAATCGCGATGATCGCGACGAATTGCGGAACCATCTGCAAGACGAGGAACAAAATCAACGAATTTTTTCGCCCGACGAACCGGTAACGTGAGAAGATATAGCCCGTTAACGTGATCAATGCGACCGAGACGACCATTGTAATGACAGCGATTTTGATGGTGTTCAAATACCACATGCCGTAATCCGTTTGTGTCGCATCAAACAGATCGAAGTAATGGATGAGTGTCGGATTACTCGGGAAGATGTCCGAAGTAATGCTTTTCCCCGGGTTGAGCGAAGTCCCGACAACCCAAAGTAGTGGATAGACAATAATAATCGAGGCGATCGTCAAAATGAGGTATGACAACGCCATATTGATTCGGTTTTGTTTTCTCATTAGATCATATCCTCATCTTTGAATGATTTTGAACGTTTAAACTGAATGACGGCAATCGTCATGATGAAGAACGACAGTACGAGTGTAATTGCTGCTGCGAAACCATACTGTGGATTTGAACCGAGCGATAGCTTATAGATCCAGGAGATTAAGATATCGGTTCCACCCGCAGATTGTCCCGGTACAGCCGGTCCACCATTGTTAAAGAGATAGATGATGTTGAAGTTATTGAAGTTAAACGTGTATTGCGTAATTAAGATTGGAGCTGTCGCGAATAAAATCATCGGTAACGTGATCAAACGGAATTTTTCACCTGAAGTCGCCCCGTCAATCGTCGCCGCTTCATATAGATCTTCCGGAATCGACTGTAAGATTCCTGTCGTGAGCGTCATGATATACGGGAATCCGAGCCACCACTGAATCCCGATCAGTGCGAGACGTGTGTACGTCGGGTCAGTCATCCACTCGACACCACCGCCTATTCCGATTGCCGGGAGCAACGTCGTGTTAAAGACGCCAAATGTTTCATTGAACATTGAACGGAAAATCAAAATCGTGATAAAAGCCGGTACCGCCCACGATAAAATCAAAATTGAACGGAAGAAGCGTTTCCCTTTAAGACCTTTTTGGTTCAAGAGAACAGCCAGACCAATTCCGATTGCGATGACGCCTGTCGTCGAAGCAACTGTCCAAACGAGCGTCCAACCTAACACACTGATGAACGTATCACGGAAAATATCGACCGTGAAAATGTTTAAGAAGTTTTGAATGCCAATCCAGTCGACGAGCTTGGCTGGTGGCGAGTTATTGAATTTATAGTTCGTAAAAGCAATCAAGAATGTAAAAATCAACGGTAAAACGACTGTGAAGACGAGTAGTACCAACGATGGAATCAGCATGGCATACGGGAACCCATTATCACGGAAATTCCGTAGCTGCATCTTCAATGAAGGTACTTCTACATTTAAATCACGCAGTTTACCGATTCGATACGCATCGATAAAGTTCCAGACGTAAATGGCGATACCAAACACAAGTAAAATCAACGCGATGATTCCCTCGACCATTAAGAAAATCGAGTGATCTCCCCTTACGCCTGCTACCTCACCGAGTGTAATCAGACCCCAGATCGCACCGCGATCCCCTGGTCCATTCCCGGCTCCTTTAAAAAACAAATCAAAATTGACTAAAAAATATGACAGGACGACGATAAAGAATATCGCGCCTTTTAAAAATTGTTTATTATACAGTTGCCCTAAACCTGGCACGATTGAAATCAACGAAGCAATTTTGCGGTGATTCGTTTGTAGTTCCGGTGTCGGGTCCGTTTGTTTCGGTGTCGTAATGGCAGCCATCGTCTGTTCTCCTTTCCAAAGGTCATGTCTGACCTCAGGCTTCTCTTCCAACCATAAAGATGAGGGGGAATCAATGATCCCCCTCTCTTTAATTCTTTTTTAGTGATTCAATTGGGAAACGACGACTTATTGATTGTTCGCTTCGATTTGTTGCTTGATTTGTTTGACAGCGTCATCTGCTGATTTTTGAGCATCTTGCTTGTCTGTTGCAACAAGTTGAAGTGCTGCTGCCATTGGTTCCCAAACTTGTCCCATCTCGGCGATGTTCGGCATTGGCACACCGTCTTTAGACTGAGCGAAGACTGCTGCTGCAACTTCGTTATCTTTAATCGATGCATCTTCTTGGAGTGAAGTGACCGGTGGAATCTCGTTGTATTTCTCAAACATCGCTTTCGCGTTTTCTTCACCTGTTAATGTAGCAAGGAATTTCTCAGCCCATTCCGGATTTTTAGAATATGCAGAAACCGCATACGTTTTAACTCCTACGAATGTTTTGATTGCTTCACCGTTCGGAAGCTTCGGAAGCGCCGATGCTCCTAAGTTGATGCCTTTTTCTTTATAGCTTGAGACTGCCCATGGTCCGTTCATGACAGCGACTGCTTTCTTGTCACCGAACAATTGATCCATTGCTTGACCGCCGCCACCGCCGATCAACCCTTTCGGGAAGAGACCTTCTTTGTACCATTTGCCGATGTAGTCCATTCCTTCGACAGCACCAGCATTGTTCAAGCCGATGTCTGCAGGATCAAGTTTTCCACCGTTATCTTTAAAGACATATCCACCGTACCCAGCAATCGGACCGTGTGCGAAGTAGAAGTTATCCCAAAGTGCGAGGAAACCATACTTGCCGTCTTTTTTCTGTTCCGTTGATACTTTATAGAGATCATCCATTGAAGCTGGTGCTTCTTTTAACTCATCCTTGTTGAAAAGGAGAATCGGTGTTTCAACAGCTTTTGGATAGCCGTACACTTTACCATCAAATGTGACAGCAGATTTTGCTGTATCGATGAATGGCTCAAGTGCTTTTTCACCATCTTTAAGTTCAGTGATCAATCCTTGGTCAACGACTGTCCCAATCTGGTCGTGTGGAAGAAGAATGATATCTGGTCCTTTATCAGCAGGTCCGTCAAGTGCAACTTTTTTCTGTTGATCTGTCATTTTGACTTCTTTAACTTCAACTTTTACGCCTTCTTTTTCTTCAAACGCTTTTGCCGCTGCTTTTGTTGTTTCGGCTTTTTCAGTATCTTCCCAAATAACGATTTTATCTGGTTTGCCACCATCGCCTGATGTATTCGATGAAGAGTCTGAATCTGTTCCGCCACCACATGCTGCGAGAGCACCGATTGCCATTACCGATACCGAAAGACCTGCTACAAGTTTTTTCATTTCCATGATTGAAAATTCCTCCCCAAGTTAACGTACGAATGATAAGTTCTAATGCACAACGTTTGCATAAAGGCACAACCATTTTCTCATGATAACAACTGAGTAGTTGTAAGCGTTTTATGAAAACGTTTGCATCACCTTTACATTTTTATTATACAATCTAAATCCCTTTTGACAAGTCCTTTTTATTAATTATTTTCCTACATTTTAAAAACATTCTAAAAAAGTATTTAATCGAATAAACTTCCCTAAAATTTTTATTACCCAAAAAAGAAAACGTTTACATTTAATTTAATTGCGCACTTTAATGCAATCGATTGCATTAAATCATAAAATTATCTTTTGGAATTCTCGTTTTCACCAATTCTAATTGACTTTAAGAAAGCGCTTTACTATTCTTAGTTCGAGGACCATTACATTAGAGTGCAATCGATTGCACTAGAGGAGTGACCATTATGCTCAAAGAAGCCGTATTCCATCGCGCCATGTCTCCGTTCGTCTATAAGTACGACGAAAACACGATTCATATCCGTCTCCAAACTAAGAAAAATGATGTTGAGCATGTCGAACTGATTTGGGGAGACCCGTATGATTGGCATACTGAAAATCCCGATGATGCGGACTGGAACTTCGATCCATCGAAAACAAATCATTGGAACACATTCGAAACATCAATGAAAAGAAGTGGTTCAGACGAATTATATGATTACTGGTTTATTGATGTCATCCCCCCATTCCGTCGTCTTCGCTATGGTTTCCGGTTACACGATGGGCAAACAACACAAGTTTTCACAGAACGTGGGTGGTTCAATGAAAAACCACTTGATGATACCGGTTACTACTTCTGTGTACCTTACTTAAATAAAATCGATGTCTTCACATCACCCGCTTGGGTCAAAGATACGGTCTGGTACCAAATTTTCCCTGATCGTTTTGCGAATGGTGATCCATCGAACGACCCTACCGGTACATTGCCTTGGAATAGTACAGAACCGACGACAACGAATCTGTTCGGTGGGGATTTCCAAGGGGTGATTGATCACATCGACTACTTGGTTGAGCTTGGTATTACGGGCATTTATTTCTGTCCTATCTTTAAAGCGAAATCAAATCATAAATACGATACAATCGACTATCTCGAAATCGACCCACAGTTCGGAACAAAAGAAAAATTTAAACAAATGGTCGACCTTCTACATGAAAATGGCATTCGTATCATGCTCGACGCCGTTTTCAATCATGCCGGATTCCATCACGAAGCCTTCGCTGATATCCGTGAACACGGTAGCAACTCGTCTTACCGTGATTGGTTCCACCTCCGCGACTTCCCACTCGTCACAGAACCGATGCCGAACTATGATACGTTCGCCTTTGTGCCTGAGATGCCGAAATTCAATACAGAAAATGCTGAAGTAAAAGCATACCTTCTTCACGTCGCCCGCTACTGGGTCGAGGAATTCGGAATCGACGGTTGGCGATTAGATGTCGCGAATGAAGTCGACCACGCTTTTTGGCGTGATTTCCGTCGGGTCGTCAAAGAAGCAAATCCTGAAACGTATATACTTGGAGAAATTTGGCATGATTCGCAAGAGTGGTTACTCGGTGATCAATTTGATGCCGTCATGAACTATCCGTTTACGAACGCAGCGTTAAACTTCTTTGCCCTTGATAAAACGAAGGCGACGGCGTATGCCAATGAAATGTCACACGTTCTCTTCTCGAATACGATGAACGTCAACGAAGTGACATTTAACTTAATCGGCTCACATGATACACCGCGCGCCTTGACGCGTGCCGGCCATGACAAAAATAAGATGCGTCTCCTCTTACTATCGATGTTGACGTTTTCCGGTAGTCCCGTCATCTATTATGGCGATGAAATCGGACTCGATGGGGATCAAGATCCGGGTTGCCGTAAATGTATGCCATGGGACAAAGAAGAACAGGACTTAAACCTTTTGATGTATACAAAACATTTACTTCAACTGCGGCAACAGCATAAGACTCTTGCGAATAACGGACACATTTCATTCGTTCATGCGGATGACGAGACGAATTCGATCGTCATGCGTCGAACGAGCGAAGATGGAACTTACTACATCTACTTCAACAACTCGAATCAGCAAGTAACACTTCCCGCACCAGCGGCAGGACAAGGCATGGATTTGTTCTCGAATTCACCACTTCCTTCTTTAGAAGTAACACTTCCACCTTATGCAGGAACAATCGTCCAAGTCCTTTAATCAATACGGTATCTGTCTCGTTTCGAGATGGATGCCGTATTTTGACGTGTCGACAAAGTAATATTGGACACGTCCTTTTCGTTACTTTTCTCGGACAAAGCGCAAGCTGTTGCTTCTTAATCCCATTCTTACCTGTTTCTAGCTATGCGGGGACAAGTACTGTCACGGGCAAGTACAGGAAGGAAGAAACAAAATCAGCGAGTTTTCCCTCCTACTTCATTTTCTGTCCCTTGAAACTCATCTAATAGTTATTTTGATGCTTTTCTAGGGTAAAGGAAAACATAAAAGGAGGACGTGCTCGCTATGGAATTATTTTTTTATGCCGGTCTTATTCTCATCGGCTTATTTGCAATCAGTTATTTGAGTGAACGTTTCCACCTTCCGAGTATCCTCGCTTTCATTTTAATCGGGATTGCCATCGGGCTTTATTACGATGCACCTGAAGAATTGAAGTTAGGCGGTGAAGCGGGAATCATCGTTCTATTTTTTTTGCTGGGACTTAAATTTTCAATTGCTGACTTGCTCAGTCAACTACGCCACGTGTGGAAAGCCGGATTAATTGATGTTGCGTTATCTTTTGGTGGAACATTCCTCCTGACGCTTGCGTTTGGCTTTTCCATTCCTGAAGCCTTTTTAATCGGCTGCGTTTTATATGCGACGAGTTCTTCGATTTCTGCCCGTTTGCTCGATCGTGAGCCAGACAAACACAAGGACGTTAATCGCTTTGTCTTATCGTTACTTATTTTTGAAGATTTGATTGCCCCGCTTCTCTTGACGACGGCACCGTTTATACTTGGTACAGAACCTTTTACATTTGCCAAAGTAGGGTCCATTTTCGCGGGTTTTCTCTTTCTGTTCAGTGCTTTAATCTTACTAACCGTCTTTATTCGCAGAAAAGAACGGATCATTGGTTCCTTGTACCGGCATCCTGACGCCGGAATTGGAATCATCGGCTTGATTTTAACTTTTTCAGGTGTCGGTATCATGTTCGGTTTATCAGAAGTACTCGGTGCTTTCATCGTCGGGATTTTGTTGACTGAACTAAAGGAAACACGCTACTTGAAGCGGCTCGTCACACCTTTTCAAGATTTACTGCTCCCTCTCTTTTTCATTGCATTCGGGATGTCGTTTGAATTGACGGAAGGACTGCCTTTAGACTGGTTCTTTTTGGCACTCGTCATCTGGGGGCTGTTATCTAAATTTTTGGTCGGATTCTTCGGTGGTCGTTCATTCGGGCTGTCAAACTACCATGCCATCGAATCCGGTTTTTGCTTAGGACCACGCGGAGAATTTTCAATTCTTTTTATTACACTCGCTAGCGGCGCCTTCATCACGCTGACGGGGTTATATATTTTCGTCTCCGCTTTTCTAGGAATTTTACTATTTCGTCTCTCGAGTAGGTTAACCGATCAAACACATGCTACGGCCCAAAAAATCAAACAAAAAATGCGCTAAAACAAGCAGGACCATTTCCGATTACAACGGAAGTGGTCCTGCTTGTTTCACTGATATTAAAATAAGTCGTTTTAACGTCCGGTAAAAACAGGCGGTTTTTTTTCAAGAAATGCTTGAACCGCACGTTGATGGTCTTCCGTTTTACCGGCACGTGATTGGTAGATAATTTCCTGTGCCAACATATCATCGAGCGTCGACTCGAAACTTGCTGATTGAAGTTGTTTAATATACGCAATTACTTTTGTCGGTCGCGCTGCGAGCTGCTGAGCAAAATCCATTACTTCCTCTTTAAACCGGTCAGTTGCGACCGCTTTTGTCACGAGTTGAAACTCGACTGCTTGCTTCCCTGTTATCGTATCACCAAGCAGCGCTAATTCGAGTGCTTTCGCCGAACCGATTAAACGCGGTAAGAAGTATGGTGCTCCAGCATCCGGGACGAGACCGATGTTAATGAAGCCGAGTGACAATTTTGCATCTTCCTGAACAATCCGGAAGTCACATGCGAGTGTCAACGACAGTCCTGCTCCTGCTGCCACACCATTGATTGCTGCGATGATCGGCTTTTTCGATCCGGCTAATGCACGGACAACGGGATGATAATAGCTTTTCAAATAATCGCCATGGTCCATTCCTGGTGAGACCGTCTTTAAATCTTGACCGGCACAAAAGCCGCGTCCTTTTCCAGTCAATACGATGACGCGGACTGCTTCATCTTGATTGGCTTCCTCGATTGAATCTGCTAATTCATTTAAAAGTGTTGATGTTAAGGCATTTAATCGTTCCGGACGAGCTAACGTCACCGTTGCTACGCTCGATGCTACCGTGTACTCTACTTCAGAATTCATCACATTCCCCTACCTTTCAAAAGTGAACAACGATTCATTATGATGTATTCGTGATGTTTTATGAAAATCCTTTTAAATCCCCGTTTTTTTTATGAAAGCTTTGTTTTTCACTTTCATTATGAAAATTGAAGGCGTATAGTTTCCAAAAGATACAGTAAGACAAAATGTTTTAAGGACTTAAAAGGGGAATTTAATTTTATGAAAACTGTAAAACAACCAACATTATTCCAAATCACTTGGCCATTATTCATCGAAATCGCGTTGCATATGAGTTTAGGGATCATCGCGACATTAATCTTAAGTTACTACTCTGACAGTGCAGCAGCCGCTGTCGGTGTCTCGAACCAGGTTTTGAACATCTTTATTATTTTATTTAATATCACATCTGTCGGAGCGACAATCATCATCGGTCAGTACCTAGGTGCAAAACGTGTCCAAGATGCACGTCAAACCGCCCGCTCTGCCTTCTCGATTAATCTTTACATCGGATTAATCATATCTGTACTCGTCGCCCTAACCGGGAAACAATTATTAGGTTTCTTCTCATTAGAAGGACAAACATTAGTTTACGGCGAAACATTCATAAAGATTGTTGGCTTATTCCTATTTTTAGAAGCCATTTCGTTAACACTCGGAGCAATCCTCCGGAGTCATGGTTTCACAAAAAATGCAATGTACGTCACTCTTTTGATGAACTTCGTCAGTGCCTTCGGTAACGTCATCGCCGTACTCGGTCTGTTCGGTATTCCGGTACTCGGCGTCGCAGGTGTCGCGTGGTCGATCGTCATCGCACGTGCTTTCGCCGTCACACTGTTATTCTTTGTCGTTTACCGTAAATTATCACTACGTTTTCGTTTGAAAGATTTAATTCAAATCAACCGTCAAGACATCAAGAGCATCATGAACATCGGAATTCCATCAGCGGGAGAAGGAATTTCTTATCAGTTTTCACAGCTCATCATCACTGGTTTCATCGCAACAATTGGTGAAGCTGCCTTGTCTGCACGCGTTTACGTCTCAAACATCACAATGCTCTGCTTCTTGTTCAGTCTCGCAATTGCCCAAGGAACACAATTGTTAGTCGCCCGCCAAGTTGGAGCACAACAATTTGAACAGGCACATGCACGTGGCATCAAGACATTAAAAATCGCTGTCTTCGCAAGTTTCGTATCAGCCGTCGCAATCGCAGCGTTCGGGACATCCATCATGTCACTCTTTACATCGAGCCCTGAAATCATTGCCATCGGTATTCCGTTGCTCTGGGCAAGTGTCATCCTCGAACCAGGACGCGCGCTGAATATCGTCTTGATGGGAACGTTGAAATCAGCAGGAGACGTCCGCTTCCCGGTCACAATCGGTGTCCTATCGATGTGGGGAATCGCTGTCGTTGTCAGTTATGTACTCGGACTTCAGTTCGGTCTCGGACTTCTCGGTATCTGGATTGCATTCTCAGCCGACGAATGGTTCCGTGGTATCTTCGCACTGAAACGCTGGAACGGTCGTAAGTGGGTTCAATATTCCCTCACTAAAGGAGAATCTCATGAGCAAAACGAACGCAGAAAGGCTACTGAAGCAGTCTAACGTTTCCTTTGAATCCATTTCTTATCCGGTCGACTTGAGCGATTTGTCCGCTCAAGCCGTCTCTGAAAAAATTAAATTCCCGCTTTCATCGGTTTTTAAAACATTAGTTTTAGAGGACGATCAAAAAAACTACTTGTTCTCTGTCATCTCTGGCGAAGAAGAGGTTAACTTGAAGGCGGTCGCTCGGGCATCTGGTGCGAAGAAAGTGGCATTGGTCCCAATGAAGGCATTAGAAAGTCTGACAGGATACGTCCGTGGCGGTGTTTCTCCGATCGGAGCTAAAAAAGCTTTTCCCGTCTTCCTGTCCGACCGTGCCATCGGTCAACCGTTCATCATCATCTCAGCCGGTAAACGGGGACAGCAAATCAAATTGTCTCCGGATGATTTATTGGAATTTACTAGTGGGATTCTCTATCGAAACCGCTGATACGAACAGCTAGATATGATATGATGAGTAGTATCGAAGAAGTGGCAGGAGGAATCATTTTGTGGAAAGAACGTGTTCGTAACTCAATCCCGAATCTCTTTACATTCGGGAATTTATATTGTGGTTTTCTCGCAATCGTCATGGCGGCGCGGGGAGATTTTCAAAATGCCACACTGTTGATTGTCATCGCCATGATGTTGGATAGTTTAGATGGTCGGATTGCACGGATGCTCGGTGTCGCTGGCGATTTTGGGAAAGAACTTGATTCGCTCGCCGATGTCGTCACGTTCGGTGTCGCCCCCGCAATGATGGCATATTACACTTATTTTTACGACTTTGGTGAAATCGGCTTACTCGTTGCTGCTTTGTTCCCTTTATTCGGAGCATTTCGCTTGGCACGATTCAACCTTTCAGCAACAAATGTCGCGTCCACCTACTTCTCAGGTGTACCGATTACGGCAGCAGGTGGGATTTTAGCTGTCGTCACGCTGTTTAGTGGACGAATGAATGATTTAATGGTTCCGCTCGCCTTTACGGGACTTGCCTTCTTGATGGTCAGTCGCGTCAAGATTCCGAGTTTCAAAGATATTCCAGTGCCGCGCCATACATTCGTCATCACGTTCACGTTACTCTATGTCACGTATGTCATGATTGCCCGGAGTAACGAATGGTCGACGTTTTGGTTTATTGCCGTCCCCCTTTATATTGCCTTTTTACTCTTTTCATTCGTCAAACGAAAAAAACAAAAGCAACATTAAACGCTTTACTGCTGAACAGACCGTCTTTTGACGGTCTGTTTTTTTAATCTGCCCCTCCATGCTCGCTCGAGTCAGATGGATATGGGTATACTAGTGACATCATGCTAATGAATGGAGGTTTACATACGTCATGGCCATATTTCAGCGCCGCCTTTGGTTATTCTTTACAGTTTGGTTCGTCATCGGGCTCATTTTAGTCGGATTTTCATTATTACCCCCTTGGCTCGAATGGGCCAATGCCGTTTTTTTGTTCGCTTCTGGTCTGTATGCCGCTTGTTACTTATGGGATGTCTTACCGAAAGGACGCTTCATTATTCCTTTTATTTTCTTTGGGTCTATTTTAATCGAATCAATTGGTGTCCACACCGGATGGCCATTCGGGACCTATCGGTATGAATCGGACTTCGGTGTTCAGTTACTCGGTGTTCCAATCACGATCGGTGCAGCTTGGTTGTCCGTTATGGGGGCAAGTCTTGCATTCTCGAAGCGTTTTCCGTTTCGTTACAACACCCTGATCCTCGTCCCCTTGTTTGCTGTTTGGCTCGACTTGGCCATTGATCCGGTCTCAGCGAACGTCAAATCGTATTGGCTTTGGCAAGATGGGGGTCTGTACTATGATATCCCAACACAAAACTTTATCGGTTGGTACGGAACAGCACTTGTCTTCGCTCTTTTGATGGCACGATTTGAACAAAAGCCAACGTTCGCCGAGCTCGAACGAAACAACCAGTACTTATTTTTGATGCTTCATGGTTTATTTGGACTGACTGCTGGTGTCGCAGGCCTTTATGGTGTGACGATAATCAGTAGCCTAGCATTGCTTGTTTACTGGCTGACGAAAGGAGGAGCACTACATGCAAAAGGCGCAAAAAAACAAATTAGCTGAACAAGCCTTTCATCTGTACTTGAAAGAGCGGCTCATCCGCAAACAGTTCCATCGAATATTGTATCGCCCTGATGATTTACCGGTACCTGGTTTGATGCTTGCAACACATGGTTCGTGGTGGGACGGGATGATCTTATTTCATCTCGATCAATCCGTACTCCATCAAAACCCGTACGTCATGATTGATGAACATGGCTTAAAGCGCTTCCCTTTCTTTTCACGACTCGGTGCCTTTTCCATCAACCGGGACTCCTTAAAGGATGTAAAGATGAGCCTCAACTACGCAAAGGAACGTTTGCAGGAAGGCAGTAGTGTTTGGATGTTCCCGCAAGGCGAAGAACGCCATCAAGAAGAACGACCGCTTCAACTCGCGAGCGGCGCGACTTATCTTGCTAAAGCAGCCCGGTCTGTCTCCATTTTTTCATTTTATTATTCGTTCAGTCATGAACAACAACCGGATGTCTACATCCGAACACGCCAAATCGAAATACCACCTGGTCGTACTTCAAACCAGACTGAATTTCTAACAGCAGCAATGACTCGCTTATATGATGATGTCCGGCTTGATGCGATGTCAGAAAATGTCGAGGCTTATCAAGTGTTGACGCAGCGAACAGACCCGCTTCCTGTTAAAACGGAGCGTTGGCTAAAGGCGGTTCGACGATGAGCATGATTTTATTCATATTCTCGCTCCTTGTTTGCCTCTATACGTTCATTAACTTGATGTTTCTCCCTAAACTCGCTGCACCCGTTCCACCACCGAGTCTCGCAATTTGTATCCCCTTGCGGAACGAGGAACGAAATGTCGTGAAGTTGCTTGATTCACTCAAACGCGCACTCGGACCGAATATGCATGTCTATCTTTATGAAGATCGCTCAACGGATGAGACACGTAACCTACTGTTGCAACAGACACATCAGGATGACCGCTTTACAATCATTGACGGAATCGACCTCCCCTCAGATTGGGCGGGAAAGGTTCATGCTTGCCATCAACTATCACTTGTCGCAAAGGAAGACTATCTGTTATTTCTTGACGCAGACATTACATTGATGCCGGATACGATTCCTCGACTATATGCGACGATGCGACAGGAAAAAGCTAGCTTTTTATCTGGTTTTCCGTCATTTCCTGTACCAACGTTTTTAGGCAAGTGTTTGATTCCGATGCAACATGTCTTAATTTCGCAACATCTCCCGCTTGCTTTTCGCAAGGTAAAGCACCCTGCTTTTGCCGCTGCGAACGGGATGGTCGTAATCGTTGAACGTGCATCTTATTTACACGTCGGGGGACATCAAGCGATTCAAACGGCACTCGTCGATGATTTAGAGCTCTGTCGGACGTTTAAGCAACACGGTCATACGACGACACTCGTTCATGTCGCCCCTTATGTCAGTTGTGACATGTATGCTACGAACGGTGAAGTATGGCAGGGATTTCTCAAAAATGTCTTTCGGGGAATGAACGACTCCTACTTCGTCGGCAGTTACTTCCTGTTGTTCTATCTCGTACAGTTTTCTTTACTACCAGCTGCCCTCCTCTTTCCGTCTTGGGAGACGATTGGTGGACTTGCTCTCTTGTTGCTCGCACGATACAGGATTGATCGGATGGCGCGGATTCGCCATGTTTGGTTGTTGCACCCGTTCGCAACCGGTCTTTATGTCCTCTTACTTGCAACGGCGATGATTCGAAGAGCTCGGAAACGGGAAATCACTTGGAAAGGTCGGGCCTATTCTTAAGGAGGAATTGTTCATTATGAAACATGTCGCTATCATCGGAGCCGGTTTAGGTGGTTTAAGTGCCGCTATTTCACTCGCTTCAAAAGGATTTAAAGTTACTGTCGTTGAACGAAATGATCATATTGGTGGAAAATTGATGCCGCTGATCACGGAAGGACACCGGTTTGATTTCGGTCCAAATACCATCACGATGCCCGAAGTCTTTCAATCTGTCATCCGGGAGTCGGGAGCAGATCCCGATGATTACTTCCAGTTCGAAAAATTAGCACGCCATACCGCCAATCACTTTCCTGACGGGCGGACCTTAACTTTTACGCATGGCCGAGAAGCAATGCGGACGGAAATCGATCGTTTTACGAACGGACAATTAGCAAAAAATGATATCACAGGCTATCAAGAAGAGGCCGCCGAATTATTCCGAATCGCTAAACAGCAATTTTTTATCAATATCGATTCATATTTCAATTTCTCTTTACTACGAGATATGGTCAAAGTTCACCCGTTCAAAACGATCCATTCGCTGCACAAGAGCTATTTCAAGGATCCTCAACTGATTCAGGCACTCGATCGTTACGCGACGTATATTGGTAGTAGTCCGTATCAGGCGCCCGCGACATTTGCTTTAATCGCTCATCTCGAACTGAATGACGGCGTCTACTTTACTCGTGGCGGAAATACGGCAATCGCAGAAGGGTTCGCACGCCGGGCGCAAGAGATGGGCGTCGTTTTCCGCTTAGGCGAGGAAGTCACACAAATCGAAGTTACGGATGGACTTGCGACAGAAATCGAACTGAACCATGTCGATTACTTACCTGTCGACTTCGTCGTGATGAATGGTGATCTATTGACACAATACCCGCGTCTCGTTTCGGAAACGATTCGACCCGATTTTAAAAACCCGACACCCAGTCAAATGGAACCTTCGATTTCGGCCTATGTTCGTTGTATCGGGCTCACGCGACGAATTGAAGGGCTTGCCCATCATAACGTCTTCTTCTCATCGGATTATGAAGCAGAATTTCGTGCCCTTTTTGAAGAACACCGTTACGCGGAAGAACCGACCATCTACATTTCGAATTCTTCCGTTACGGCACCTGAGATGGGCGAAGCTGGGGACAACCTCTTTATACTTGTCAACGCACCCGCGACGAATGAAGGCAACGTCATCGACTTCGACACGTATGATCACTTGATTAATCAACGGCTGAAACAGTTCGGAATCGATATCGAATCGGACGTCGTCTTCGAACAACGCATCACACCGACCGATATCGAACAAAAATTTTCTGCGTATCATGGGTCTCTTTATGGACTCTCTTCGAATGGTACACGCAATGCGTTCATGCGCCCAAGCAACCGTTCAAAAAATGTTCACAATTTGTTTTTCGCGGGAGGATCGACCCATCCTGGTGGCGGTAGTCCAATGGTGACGCTTTCAGGAAAACTGGCAAGTGAACGAATCGTGTCAAGTGCTGCCCAATCCCTGTGAACGTTATGTGAATTGCAAATCGATTACTTGTACGGACAACTAAGATTTGATACGATTACTTCGAGTTCAAGAGGTAGTGATTGACCCCACATCCTCAATCAAGCGCAAGGTGACTTCCCCGAGTCAAGAGCGTTTAGGAACTTAACACACTTGCAGCGGTTATTTGATTCATCGTTTAAGACCCACTTAAACGAAGTAGTTCTACGTTTGAACTGTCAGCATGATTTACGACGTTCCCCCTTAGATCGTCTCATCCTGATTAGTTCACAGGCAGCTCGTTGAAATACAGTTCATCCCCGTGAATTGTTGACCTGCCTTGTTAGCAACTGCTCAACTGTTTCAAAAATCGCTCAGAAACGTCTTAGACTCCCCGGTCTAGACGAAACATAAAAAAAAGACCTTGGTCCCCGCCAAGGTCTTTTTTTTATGGACTTTTAAATCGTTGCGAGTAACTTCATCTTTTGCCAGCGGCTTACGTACGCCCGCTTCGTAAAAACATCATATTGGTTATCGCGTGCCGCATCCAAAATACCACGATAAAGCAATGCTGCCACTTTTAAGGCCCGTCGACTTTCTTTTGGATAACGCTCGAACGAAGGACTTGCTGCATCATAGAGATGCTCTGCGCGTAGAGCTAATGCCTCCCAAAGACCTACGAAGTCCCCAGACGGCGTTCCTGCGAGCAAAGAATGTGGCGTGACGTCGTATTCATCCATCCATTCTTTCGGCAAATAGATTCGGCCACGCTTTGCATCTTCACCGACGTCCCGTAAAATATTCGTTAATTGCATCGCGATGCCTAACTCAATCGCAGATTGACGGAGTTCCGGTTGACCCGGTGCTAAAATCGGCAGCAGCATCAAGCCGACCGTACTTGCAACATAATAACTGTATTGTTCTGTTTCTTCGAGTGACTGATATCGATTTTTTTCGATGTCCCAACGCATACCTTCCGCCAGCTCAAGGAAAGGCGTCTCATCCATTTCATACCGTTCAAAGACATCCGTCAATGCAATCCAAAGTGGCTTTTTTATAGGGTATCCTGAACGGAACAAACGAAATTCTTCTAAAAAGGCTTCCAAACTTTCTTTAGGTGTGTCGGATTCATCAACGGCATCATCTAAAAAACGACAGAATGTATAAATGGCATAAACGGCTAATCGATCTTGTTTTGGTAATAACGAAAATGCTTTATAAAAGGTTTTTGATCCGTTCTGAATCGTTTCTTCACACGTTGCGTATGCCTGCGTCACTGTATTCATTTTTCCACCTCATCTCTTGTTCCATACGATTGACAAGTAATGTCGCTCCCATCATGACGATCGGAACGCCTCCACATGGATGGACGGATGCACCTACTGCATATAATCGTTCAATATCAGGATAAGGACGCGCCTGCGTTTTCAAGGCTGCTGATTGGCGAATCGTCGGTGCGATACCAAAGCTTCCGCCTTCATACAATCCAAACTCTTTTGCGTCTTGCGGTGTTCGGATTTGCATCTCTTCGATTTGATTACGGAATCCTGGATGATGATTCTCAATTTTCGTTAAGATGGTTTCAATAAAACCGTGTTGCTCGAACTTCTCCCGATTAAAATTCCGCGGAGAAGGAACTAACGCATAGACGACACTATCCTCACGATCCGTTAGCGAATCGTCAACCTTGCTCGGATTAAACAAATAAACAGCCGGATGTTCTGGTAGTTCATCTTGATGGAAAATCGAGTTCATCAACGGTTCTAGGTCATTCGGCATCAAAAAACGATGAACCGGCAGATTGACTTTTCCTCGCATTTTAAAATACAAGAGTAACGTTCCGCCAGAAGGCGTATAGGCTTTCGGTTTTTTCCCTTCGACAAGGTATTCCATCAATGGAAACTCACCGTTTAAAACAACGTTATCATAATGATATTCTGCATCACCCACTACGATACCTGTCGCTTGCCCGTCCTGAATCGTGACACGTTCGACGGACTGATTGAATTCAAAACGAACACCGCGTTCAACCAATACTTCATACATGCGTTCAGCTAAAGAGAAATAGCCGCCCTTAACGTACCAGACACCTTCTGCTTGTTCACGATATGGAATCAAACCGTAAATCGAGGGAGTTGTGTAAGGATTCCCACCAATGTAAAACGTCGGAAAACTGTAGGCCATTCGCAAGTATTTATTTTTAAAATATCGCTTCAAATGATCATGCGCTGTCTCAAGTGCATGCATCTTTACTAATGGTTTCAACATGCCTGGCTGTAACAATTCAGTTTTACGGAAATAACTCCGCTCTAAAAATTTCGAGACGCTGATGTCATAATCCTTTGATTTTTGATGCATAAATTCAGAAAAGCCACGGCCTTCTCCAAACTGTCGCTCAATCGCAACTGCCTGATCGACGACATCACCTAATTTCGTCACGACCGTCCCATCATCAAAATGTAAATCGTACAGGGGATCGATTCGTAACAATTCGACTCCATCGAGTCCCGCTTCCGCTAGCTGTTCCTGTAATTTTCCAGGCATCAAGACAATCGTCGGCCCTTGATCAATCCGACCGCCTGACTCAAAGTCGACAGAAGCGAGTCGACCACCGACCCGCCCTTCCTTTTCGTAGATTGTAATATCAATCTCTGGATAGCGTTTCGTCAATAAGAGCGCCGCATGCAGTGTCCCGACGCCCGCGCCTACAAATCCAATCTTCATTTCGTCACACCTACTTCACCAGTCAACAAATCGGCAGTGATACGAGCGGACTCAAAAATCGTCGGAAGGCCACTACCTGGGTGTGTCCCGCCTCCAACTAGATAGACATGATCTAATTCTTCAAACCGATTGTGTGGTCTAAAATACATCATCTGCGTCAATTGATGTCCTAAGTTGAACGTCGCTCCTTGATGGACCCCCATCGCTTCCCAATCGTCAGGCGTGAACATTTCTTCGACTTCAATTGCCCCTTCCACACCTTTATAAGGAGAACGTTCTTCTAGTGCATCGAGGACTTTCCGGCGTAACTTCGGTCCTTCAACTGCCCAATCAAGATCTGAATAATTATTCGGGACTGGGACGAGCACATATAGAGATGACTTGCCTTCAGGAGCAAGCGTCGTGTCAATGATTGAAGGATTTTGAACATAAAACGAAAAGTCTTCTGATAATTCAAGAGTCTGCGTCATCTCACGGACATTTTTTTCGTAGTCTTCCGCAAAATAAATCGTATGATGCGGAGCGTCAAACCGTTTATCGACACCTAAATACAACATGAATGTCGAACATGAGAATTTTTTACGATCGATTTTCGGACGGGACCATTTTTTGAGAACACCTTCCGGTACGAGATGATTCATCGCATGAGCGAAATCCGCACCTACGACTACATCGTCATATAACACATGTTCTCCCGATTCTAGAATAACACCGGTTGCTTCTTTTCCATCTAAAATCAATTGATCGACTCCAGCATTCAGATGAACTTTCCCGCCTAAGTCCTCAATTGCTTGTTTCATCGCTTCCGGGATGCGGTTCATTCCGCCAATCGGATGATGAACGCCGTAAGCATGTTCCATGTAAGATAGAATTGAAAAGCCGCCTGGACATTCCCAAGCTGACATACCAAGGTATTTTGCTTGGAACGTAAACGAATACTTTAATTCTTCACTTGTAAAGTAGTCCGACAATACATCATATAACGAGCGTCCTAACGATAGCCGAGGTAACGCCGTCAACACACGTGGTGATAAATAATCCGTCAATCGATCATGCTTCGTTTGGAGGATAGGCATCAACTTCCCTAGTTTTAATGCTTGTTCCGCCATAAAGCGATCATACCCTTCTCCATTACCCGGGAACTGGTCTTCAATTGCTTGCTTCATCCGGTCTCGGTCCGTCGTCATCGTGAACTGATCCTTTCCTCCATTGAAATAGAGTGTATACATCGGATCCAATGCCTTTAGTTCCAAATAATCGTGTAAATTCAATCCGATGCTCGTAAATAGATTTTCTAAAATATGGGGCATATTTAAGAAGGTCGGTCCTCGATCAAATTGATAATCACCAACTTGCACACGTGACGTCCGTCCACCTACGACTGCTTGTTTCTCGTACACAGTCACATCTACCCCTCGCCCTGCTAATAACATGGCGCAGGCGAGTCCTCCGGGTCCTGCTCCAATAACGGCTACACGCTGCTTCACACGAATCTCTCCTTTTTCTCTCTGGTCGTTTTAACTATTATACTAATCACATACTATGCCCACAAATCTAAAGTGCCTTCAAACTGTAAAAACGCCAAGCTTCCGATTAGGAAGTGGCGTTTGCAGTGACGATATACCAAGCTCCTTCTTTCAAAAATGGTGTGATCGATACATTTTCAAAACCGGCTGCATGTAATTGTTCAGTCAATTCTTTTTTTCCAGGAAGCGGATATAAATTTTCGTGTAACGTCATGAAGGCGTTAAAGGCAGCTGAGAACGGCGCCCCGTATTCACTATCCCGAAGTGGTGTGACAAGAATAACTGTTCCATCGTCCTTGACGAAGCGACGGACACCTTCGAGGAGACGGAGTCGCTCTTCCTTCGGAAAATAGTAAAGAATGTTGTTCATCATGACACCATCGTATGTTTCCGTTACTTCAAAGGTTTTAATATCTCCGACAACAAAATCAATTTCTCCTGTCGTATCGCGTCGCTTCGCTTCAGCGATGACAGACTCTTCGATATCAATTCCAGCCAAACGGAGTTCCGGTAAGGCTTCATGGATTTTTCGTAAGTATCCTCCGTACGCACATCCGATATCAAGTAAGGACGTGACGTTTTCATTTCGAATGATATGACGTACTGCCGGAAAAGCAACCGTTTCGACAAGTGCGGACGTCTCAGCAACAATGTCTCCGTGTTCCTCTCCATTAAAGGTCTTCTGTTGACCATCTTCTAAAAATTGCGGATAGGAAAATAAAGCCGGCAAATGAAGTTCCATCAGTTCTGATAACATGAAGCCGATACTGCGGTCATCTGATTTCGAGAGTTCTGGAAGGACATGCCGTGTTGCCGTGTACCGTAAATCTTTCTTTTTGAGGTGTCCGACTGCCAGACCAACCTCGAACCAACGCGATAATGCCTCTGTTGTGAGCGGTTGCTTCAGTCGTATTTGGGCTTCTGCTTGTGTTGCGCCAGCACCTAAGACATCGAACAACCCATATTTATAGCCAATATATCCATGCCATAATGGTAAAACCGGTTCCGCCCGTTTCATCCATTTTCTCGCCCGAAAAACCTTTGTCCATTCTTTCAACTGTGCCACAAGCGTTCCCCTCTCTACCACGTAATACATCCCTTTTCCCAAATAACAACAACTTGTAAACAAAAAAAACGCATTAAACTTTTGCTTCAGACTGTATACAAAGTGCTATCGGGAGATAAAAGCATTTTTTTCGTTGTTTTCCTCGATCGAGGCGGGAAAACGCAAAATAAAAAGAGTCGACCATCGCTGTGCCGGAACACAATGATGGTCGACTCTCAACCGGACAGTGAATTAGAAGAACTCCATACCGAATGGTAACGAGTATCCTAAGAAAATCGTCACGAGTATGAGCACCGCAAATCCGAGCAAGAACCCAGAATACGATTTTCCTTTTTTCAGTCGAACTAATGTCAATTCACCCAAGATGAGTGACAATAAACCACCGGTGATTTTTGCATGGTATAAACCGTCCGGATTTTCAGACATCCCCATGATTTGGATATACAGATACAATCCTGTCGCAAACGTTAACACCAATAAGAGGCGAAAGGCCATATGGATTCCTTTAGCTGCAGGCTTCCCCTTCTTATACATTGAAAAGGCGACAAAGAACGCAACGAGTAGTAACACCCATAGTAAAACATGGGTATGAACAAAAGCAGTGATTGGCATGATGATTTCCCCCTTTTTCTAGTTCCTATTTCATGGTAGCTGATTTCCCCTGCTAGATATAGGGTTATTTTCGTAACATATCATTTATTCAAGAAATCGTCACACGTTCTACCAGTAATGGAAGTTTAACCATGAACGCACTTCCATGTTTTTCGATGGACTCGACTTGAATTTCTCCGCCGTGACCCGTGACGATTTCTTTACAGATCGCGAGTCCAAGTCCAGTCCCGCCAATTTTACGGCTATCTGAATTATCGACACGATAAAACTTCTCGAATAAGTGGTTGAGTGCTGCCGCTGGAATACCAATCCCTTGATCACGGACCTCGAACAAGACATGTTGTTCTTCAATCGACAGGGTCACGTCAATGTTTCCACCGAACGGTGAATATTTGACAGCATTGTTCAATAGGTTATTCATCAACTGTTTCATCTTTTCTTCATCTGCTTCTATGAGCGGAAGTGCCTCACTCATCGCCCGGAAAGAAATCGTGTGCTTTTTCGTCGATGCTGCATAAAATTGTGTCGTCTCTTCGAGGAGTAGACGCAAATCAAGCGGCTCTTTTTTATACGACTGTGTCCCCGATTCCATCCGTTGTACGTCAAGAAAATCATTGACGAGATTGGCAAGGCGCTCTGTCTCGGAGTGAATCGTCTGCAAATACTTATCTTGACGGGTCGTATCGATATCTCGATTCAACATCAACTCCGTAAATCCATAGATGGACGATAGCGGCGTCCGTAATTCATGCGAAACCGTCGAAACAAGCTCCGACTTCAGTCGATCCATTTCCGTCTCTTTCGTCACGTCACGCAAGACGAGCATCGTCCCTTTGTGAACACCAAGGATTTCAATCGACTCGACATAAAATTGAATGAAGACCGTTTGTTGTCGGATTGAGAATTGAAGACTTTCTGTCGGGACATCTCCTTCTAGAACGGCTTCAACGTACTGTGAAAATGCCGCTTGGTCATCGACGATGGAATGAATTGCTTCTAGGCAGAAATCAAGTGTCTCGACTTCTTCGTTCGCTCCATAGCGCAACTCTGGAAATAGATCATACAATGGCTGATTGACGAAGACCTCTTCTTTACCGGGTTCGATGTAAATGACCGCTTCACGGATCGAATCGAGAATACGTTCAGTTTTCGTTTTCTCTTTGTTCATCTCATCAAATAACCGCATCCGTAATAGGGAAAGTGACAATTGACGTGAGAACGACATGACATCCCGCATTTGTTCATTCGTAAATTGGTCGCGGTAACGAACGAGATAGATGAAAGCAATCACTTCATCCGATGACGGATCTAAAATCGGTACTGCTGTCTCATACATATAGTACGGGTAGGGCAACGGGTGATTACTCGATACTTGTTTAGACGAATGGACTGCTTTTTTCAAAGTATCTGCTCGCTTCAACAATGAGAAATCGCTACCTAGCAATTGTTCCGTCAATTGCTCCGTCATACCATGCGTGACGACAGAATAACTTTGTCCTTCATCGACGAAAACGAGGGCACCAATTTCTGAATCTGTAATCGTTACAAGTTTTTCGATAATTTCCGGATAGGCTGTCAATGCTTCCCGAGCCGCCAGCGTCTCTGTTAAATCATTTCGGTATTGAAGATGCTGTTCGTTTCGCATCGTCAGTTCTAGCGCTTCTTCTAACTCTTGTTGTTGGGCTTGCAGTTCTTCTTGTTGTGCTTGCAGTTCTTCTTGTTGCGCTTGCAGTTCTTCGTTTTTTGCAAGTAAGTGTTGTTTATTTTCTGAGATTGAACTGGCCATTTGATTGAATGACAAAGCTAGGATTCCGATTTCGTCTTTTCGTTTTGGGACTTGAATGTTCGAAATGTCTTCTCCATTTGCAAGGCGCTGACTATTTTTAACGAGTCCTAAAAGCTCAGAGGTGATTCTTCGAATGAACGGGTAGATAAAGAAAATCAACACAGCAATGACGACGATGATATTCGACAACCAAATCAGTTGTGTCGTTCGAATCTCTTGTCCTAACTGCTGGCTCGTTCTCTCTGCCCACTCATCAAGAAATTCACGGTATCCTCCAAGTGCCAACTCACTTTTATCGATTTCCGAGAGGACATCGATATTGCCTGCGTCATCTAATGAAATTTTTCCATCCGCGACAAGTTCTTTCCCTAATGGAAGATTTGTTAAAGTCGTCCCGCGAAGAAAAGTCTCCGTTACGTCCCCATCTTTTTTACCTTTTACATAGGACTGCACAAGCGGCAAAACCGAATCGAAGTAATAGCTATACAATTCGCGTGAAGATGTCGCATAGACTTTTCCTTGCTCATAAATCGCATTTTTTTCGAACCACCGTGTTTGACGATCAATCGTTGTTTGTTGCGCAGCGATTTTTTCATATAAGGTGGCATCCCCCATTAACGCATAACCACGCATATTAAACTGAAGGTCTTGCCACTCTTCCCATAGTGCACCGGCCCGGGCGCTACGATCCCTGATATCTTCAAGCTTCGCGCGGGTATCTTGTAACCTTGTGTCCGTATAGTTGTAGACGACCAAAGAAGAAATCATCAGCGTAGCTAAAACGACATAAAAGGAAGCCATTAGTTGGCGTCCGATTTTTCGATTAATCCACTTGATGATCACTCAATATCCCTCCTACGACATCAATCAACTCTAACGGACTGAACGGTTTTGAGAAAAAGTAATTCGCCCCGATCTCTTCAGCACGCTCACGGTCAGATTGTTGACTTTTAGCCGTTAACATCATGATCTTTAATTGTTGTTTGTCCGGATGACGTCGTACTTTTTCGATAACTTCGATTCCCGTCATTCCAGGCATCATGTAATCAAGTAATACAAGATCATAATGCTGACTCATGATTTTTTGATAGGCTTCGTCGCCATCCGTCGCTTCATCGATCGTGTACCCTTCATCTTCTAACGTATCAAGGACCAACATCCGTAATACGTCTTCGTCCTCTGCTAATAAAATACGTGCCATCTATAATTCCTCCTAAAATATCTACTCATCTTGGCGGTACTCGCTCCATCCTCACTTATACACATGGATGGAGGAAGTTCAACCATACTTCCTTCATTCTACACAGTTCCTTCATAATAGGAAATGGAAATTACTCGATGACTATTGTTTTTAAATGCGAGTCGTCTCATGCGCCTAGCCGAAAGGAGTTGATTCAAAAAGGAATCAACTCCTTTCACGTGCTTTTTCCTGTAGGAATCGTGTAAGGCGATATGCTTCCTTTTCCTCATATACAAGGGAAGAGGACTTTTGCAGGCACGCCTTAAAGAAACGAACATCAGGATTGGGAAAAATCCACATAGAAATGACCGATGATTCCCCTTTTTCATCGGATCATCGGCCATTTGATTGCGGTAAAGTGGAACCTTCCATCCTCGACGCCTACTGGAAAAGAAATCCTACTCTTGTTTACTCGTTAGATAACTTCAATCACTTGCTCTAAGGAAAATGCATAAATCAATTTTCGAGAGATAGAAATGTTCAAAATGGATTCAAGAGCTTCTTGATACAGGTTCAATTGTGTCGCGTAACGTTCGCAAAGAATCTCAGCTGGCGTTTGGTCAGCGCTCGTCTCGAAGACTTGGTCCGATTTATAGTCGAGAAGAATATAGTCCTCCCCGTCTTGAATTAAACAATCGACAATCCCTTGCATGACTGCTTGATCAACGGGACCATGCCAATCCGTACGAAAACGTGAGGCATCGATTTTGTACGTGAAAGGTAGTTCACGGTAGACGTCTCCCGTCCGTAAACGCTCCTCAAATAATCGTCCGATGCTTGAGGACAGGAATGTCTCGAGCTGATTTTGCGCATCACGCATCGTCAAAGCTTCTTGTTCTGAGATTCGTTCACCTGTCTCCCACTTCGTGATTTGTTCAGCGAGCGGCAGATCCGCTTCATAAAGTTGCATCGCTAAGTGTAAGACAGTCCCACGTTCTGCTCCCGTTAAGACCGGGCCTAAGAACTGTGGGGTCCGGTAATACGTCGCTTGACGTTCTGTCGCTTCAAACGCTGCCCGCTCCAGTTGTTCGGTCCGTTTGAGTTCAGTCACGGTTTGCTTCGCTGCCGTCTCGGTCGCAAGCTGGTGCGCATAGCGATAAGCAAAACTTTCTTCGATTCGCGCTTTGAAAGCGTCATTTTCAGGACGATCAATTTTTTCAAGTGAGCGGACATGTTCCAGTTGTTCAATCATCGTCGAAATTTCTTGGTATGGGGCAATTTCGTTCAGTTCCATGATCCGGAATGCCCATTGTTGCTCTCCTTCTTGTAACATAAAGTTTCGAAGTACAGCTGGTGCTACCCAGTCTGCATACGTTTTCGCATTACGACGGTCGATTTCCGGCAACAATAATTCGTCGTGTGGAGCAGCTTGCCATTTTACCAACTGTTCATCTAATCCCTTGATTGAACCGACTAATACCAGCTTTTCTTTTGCTCGGGTCATCGCGACATAAAGAACTCGCATTTCTTCCGCTTTCATTTCACGATCCATCTCACGGCGAATGACCTCTTTTAACAATGTACCTGACCGCAGGCGTTTGATTGGATCAATCGCGTCAAGCGCAATCCCATACGTTTTGTGTAATTGTATGGCTTGGATTTGATCTTGTTTATTAAATTGCTTTCCGAGCTGACTGACAATCGTGACAGGAAACTCGAGCCCTTTCGATTGATGAATCGTCATGATGCGAATGACATCTTCGTCTTCTCCTAGTGAACGAGCTTCGGAAAAGTCTTCGCCACGCTCAATCAAACGATTTATCAGTCGTAGGAAACGATACAACCCGCGATACCCTGCTCCTTCATATTGTTTTGCACGTTCGTATAACGCATTCAAATTCGCTTGACGACTTCGTCCTCCTGCGAGACACCCGACGTATTCGAAATACCCGGTTTGATCAAACAGTGAGCGAATGAGTGCAGCAAGTGACTTACCACGGGCTTCTGTCCGCCATTGGTTGACACGTTGTAACGCTTCATCGACTCGAATCCCGAGTGGTGTCGCTTCGCCTGCCACATGGACGGCAGCCTCATAAAAACTCGTATCCTCCGATTTTGCACGAATCCGTCCTAAATCGCGATCGGTCAGACCAAAAATCGGCGACCGGAGCAAACTCGCGAATGGAATGTCCTGTAACGGATTATCAATCGTTTTTAATAATGCCATCATGATTTGAATTTCCGTCGCTTGGAAGTAACCGCCTGTCGTGTCCGCGTATACCGGCAGCTCATATTGTTCAAACACTTCAACGAGCGCTTGAACGCGTTTCCCACGTGAACGAACGAGCACGACGATGTCACGGTATTCACATTTTCGAAAACGTTTTTGTTTAGCATCGAAGACGAGATAGGGATTGTCATCATTGACCATCTCGATGATTCGGGTTGCGATGGCACGGGCCTCTAATTCTTCCTTATTTTCATCTTGTTGATCGATTAAAATCAATTCCGGTTCGACTTGTTCTGATTCGAAGTAACCCAGATTCCCGAGCCGTAGATAGGCTGCGTCGTCATAATCGATTTCACCGACGGCGGCATCCATCACTTGTCTGAAAATATGATTCGTCCCATCAAGGACTTCAAGACGACTCCGGAAATTTTTCGTCAAATCGATTCGTGTTCCATAATCTGTTTGCCGGAATCGCTTGAACTTATCAAGAAAAAGTCCCGGCTCAGCATGACGGAATTTATAAATCGATTGTTTAACGTCACCGACCATAAATAAATTACCGGTTTGTTCGTCTGATTGGGAGACTAACGTCAAGATACGTTCTTGCACTTCGTTCGTATCTTGGTATTCATCGACGAGCACTTCGACGAAGCGTTCTTGAAGCAAGCGGGCGACATCGGTCGGTGCCCCGTCTTCTTCTAAAACGGCTAAAGCAAAATGTTCCAAATCGGAAAAATCGACAAGCCCCCGTTCTTGTTTGGCTTCGAGATAGGCTTCAGCAAACTTTCGGACGAGTGTCACGATCATCTCGACATGTCCAAGTTGCGACCGAAGATCTTCGAGGTAGTCGACACCCTCTTTTTGAACGAATAGTTCCTGACGCTTTTTCAACTCACTGACGAGACGCGTCCGTTCCGTTTGAAATGTTTTAATCGCCTCATCCCCACGCGGACTTTTCCAGCGTCCGAACTCGACAGCTTGGAACGTCAGTGCGACCGTCGTCCAACGATCAGTCGCCGGATTAATACGGCGTAACGGTTCAATGTCACGCATTAGGAGCTCCGCCATTTCTGTATAGCCGGACTGATGCAAACGATAGGAGAGCTCAAGGTAACGTTCTAAAAGCGGTGCGATTTTTTGCCATTCTAATTCAAGGAGTCGTGTCAGCAACGAAGATTCATCAGGATCAACCGGCTGGTCGTATTGTGCAAGCAGATGCTCGTAAAAACCGTCTGGATCTGGTAGCGAACGCGAAAACCGGTACAAGTTTGAAATCAGAGAGAGCATTGCCTGATCGTCCCGATCGGAAGTATAACTATCAATCAATTCATAAAATGCCGGATTGGCGGCAGCGTAAAATTCTTCAAAGACCTCTTCCAGTACATCATCTTGTAACAACAATAATTCGGATTCATCCGCAATTCGAAAAGCCGGATCCAGCCCGATTCGATAATAGTTTTCCCGTAAGATTGATAAACAGAAGGAATGGATTGTCGTAATTTGTGCCCGGTTCATCATCTGACGCTGCTTCTTCAAATAAACATCGTCTGGGGCTTCTTTGATTTTCGCTTCGATCGCCTCGATGACACGCGTTTTCATTTCTTTTGCGGCAGCGTTTGTAAACGTCGCGACTAAAATCCGGTCTGCTGTCAGTGGATCTTCTTGATCGATGACGCGTTGCGTCAACCGTTCAACGAGTACGGCGGTCTTCCCTGAACCGGCTGCTGCCGAAACGAGAATGTGTCCTCCGCGCGCATCGATTGCTTGTTGTTGCTCATCCGTCCAATTGACGCTCATTCCTCTTCCTCCTTCAGTCGGTCCAATACTTCTTTTTCAGATAAAGGGTCCAGTTGACGATAACTGTTCCCGAGCGATTCGTCGAATTGACAGACCGAACGGTATTCGCAAAACGTACACGGTGTTCGCTCTTGATAGTCGAACGGATCGATGGCGATATCTCCCGCGTACATCTCGGCACTGCTTGTTTTCAATTCGTCCCAGGCATGATCCATCAACGCGTTCAGTTCCGCTTCTTTGACGACCCCTTTCGTATGTGATTTATGCAGTCCTGTCTTCGTAAACGTCACTTTGACGAGTGGCGATTTTTTCCGTTCATCAAACGCGATTTGATCCATCGCCCGTAACACATCATCATTTTCGACAATCACACCTTGCATCTGGTAGGATTCGAGCAATAAACGATTCCGTTCTTCTTCAGCCGCCGACAAATCACTTCGTAACATCGGATTTTTGACATGGAAGTACAGGGCGCCTGCTGGTTTCGCTTGTTGATTAAATAAGACTTCTGATTGTTCGACGACCGTTTTTAAATAGAGCAACATCTGAATCGCAAGACCATAATAAATTTCAGCAAAATCAAGCGCTCGGGCACTCGACTTGTAATCGACAATCCGGACGTACAATTGGTCACCAATCGTCGCTTGGTCGACTCGATCAATTCGACCAGTGAATTCGATTTCCGTTCCATCCGGCAGTGTAAACCGTAAAGGAGGGAACATCGCGTTCCCAAAGCTGATTTCAAATAAATCAGGTTCGAAGTCAGACCGTTCTGCTTGTTTGACGAGCATCTTCGCCGTTTGTTCGACGACATCCGTTAATTTTTTCTGAATGTATCCGAACCGATTCGAACTCATCAAAATAGCATTTTGAATGTCTGGTGTCACTTTTTCCACGGCATTTTTCGCAAGTTCTGTGCACGATGCATCATCTAAATCACGCCATTTTCTGCCGGACTCCTTGATGTTGACGGACAAATCATTTAACGCGCCATGAAATAGATTTCCAATGTCGGGTGCCTCGAATTTATATAGTTTTCGTTCCTTCAAACGTAGCCCATACCGTGCAAAATGCTTATAGGAACACGCATTATACGTCTCAAATCTAGAGACACTCGCCTTAATGCTGTCACCGTAAAGGGAACGTGCTAAGTCGTCTGGAAGTTCATCTGCTCGGTTTTGATAAAATAACGCATCGACGAGTAACGCCATTCGTTCTCGTCCTTGACCATTCTCGAGCAATGCATTGTAGACATCAAACCATGACGATTGAATCGGATACCGGCGCTGTAAACGGCGTAACTCGATTGCCGTCGCAGCCGCCGCTCGGTCGGGATCAGTTACGAAATCGAATTGATCATTTGGTGCATGCTCTCCTGCTTCTGCGAAGTGTGTTTTGACAGGACGGTCTTGCAGTAACTGGTACTTGATTTGTTTCACGATGGAGGCTGGTTGTAATGCCTTCCCGTCCTCATCAACAAGAGCATAACTGATATACAACGATTCACTCGGTGCCGTCACTCCGTGGTACAGGTAGTATAATTCGTCATCAAAGACATCCAGTGACGCTTTACCGACCGGAACTCCATGATTATGAAGGAAATCATGATCTCCTTCCGACAATAGTTTCGACTGGTCTTCGACGAACGGAATCATACCATCATTCGCGCCGAGTAAAAATGCGACTTTTACTCGTTGTAAACGCCCCCGGACATAATCCGTCGCGATGACCTGATCGAGCGATGGTGGGACGAGTGAGAAGCGCAAACTCTCAAGTCCGGTTTCGACCATTTGTACGAATAAGTCTGTCGACAGTTCCGTCTCAGGAGCTGCCGCTTCGAGTTGTTCAAGTAAATGTAAGACCGCTTCATATACTTGATCATGTTCCCGGGCATGACTGAGCTCATTGCGCTCGAGCGCTTCTTGTTTCCAACTGAACAGCCGATCTGTCAACTGGTGTTCTTCAAGGAACTGATAAAGCGAACGCGTATGTTCACTCATTGTTTTTGATTTCTTCAACCGGTCTTGTAACGGTGTAATCGCATCGACGACGAATTGACGCATCCGGTTTAACTCATCCTCTTCTTCGAGTTCCTCCGCCGTCAGACTGACTTCATCCGTTAAGCGTCGTTTCAATTGCCACGGCTTTTGCCACATCGTGCCTTTAATACCACGTTCTAAGACAAACGTCTCCAATCGATCAAGCGCGAGCCGTTGGTCATCTGCCGGGAGAGGCATCAATTCCGTTTTCAGCAAACGAAAGACTGCTTCTTCACGGTAACCGGCGACGACGAGCTCTAAAGCAGACTGAATCAATTCAACAATCGGATGATGAATCATCGTTTCCCGCTTATCAAGGAAATACGGAATGTCATAGAGCTGAAACGCACGTTCTAAATGATCCGCATACGGTTCAAGATGTCGTACGATAAAAGCAATTTCATTGAACCGGTAACCATGCTGGCGCACGAGTTGGATTGCCTGGCGGACAGCGGCTTCCGTTTCGACTTGGCGATTGACGGCAGCTGTCACCGTGACCCCGTCCACTTGATGATCGACAGAAGGATAGGCAGGACTCATCAATGCTTGTTCTAGTATTTGTAATCCTTCCGACTTGAACTTAATCGTCCGTTCATAATGGACCTCTTCATGCTCGAGCTGTCGGTCTTGCATCTGTTCGAGCAATTGCATATAACAACGTTGGGAGACCCCAAACTCCGTCTGTTTCGCATAGGGATCACTTACATCGATTGTAAAGCTGATATGCACTTCTTTTGCTAGTTCCATCAATTTAAGCAACACCTGTTGTTCCTGTAACGAAAACTCATAGAAACCATCAATAAAGAATTGCGTATTGCCAAGATCTGCTGTCGGTAACAAGTCGAGTAACGTTGTATAGTAATCATCTGCATGAAGCGCTTTATCCACGATGCGTTCTGAGAACCGCTCATAAATCAGAGCTAAATCATTTAGTTTCGGCGAGCGTTCCGGAGAAAGTCCGCTAATTTGACGTAACATGTCTGGAGCGACGAGCGAACGTTTGAACGTAGCGATCAGTTCATCAAGCCCCTTGTAAAACCCGGGCATATTCTTTGTCCGTTTGAAAATCTTTAACTCATTTTCAACTTCTTCGACGACTTGACGTAATAACAACTGTGTCCCTGTCTCGTCTAAAAACGGAATCGCCTGATTGCCATGATCCCGCATGATATGAAAAGCAAAGCGCCGCAAACTCATGACTTCCATCCGTACTAATCCAGATAGGCGGGCATCCGTCGCAATTCGACGTTCCATCTCAAATGACATTTGATCGGGGACGATAAAATAAATCGGCTCTCCAAGTGGTCGCTCCTCGAGCTCATTGATTACAGTCTCTATTAATTTTGTGGTTTTTCCGGTTCCGGCACGACCGAGGTGCATATGATTCATGGTCATCAGTTCCTCCCTTAGCTCGTTTTTGTATACGTCATTATCTCATAAAACACGAACAAACGTCCGTTTTTGAAGCTATATTTTTCTACTTATTTTTGCTACACTGAAGCCAATTAAAATTAGTTAGACAGGAGGAATACCATGCTATATGATGACATCGGAAAACAACCGATGCTTGAACAGCTAGTCGCTCGCTTTTATCAACTTGTTTATGCCGACCCCATACTTCGTCCGATTTTTCCTGATGATCGTCAACGTGTCGAGCAGGCGCAAATTATTTTTTTGACACACTTAACAGGTGGTCCACGCCAATATGAGTTAGATGATTCGCGGACGAATTTAGCGATGATTCACCGACTCTTACCAATTGAACAGCAACACGCCTTTCGCTGGATGGAGTTGATGGAAGTGGCCATCTATGAGACAATTTCCAATCGAGCTGTAGCTGAACGTTTGATGGAGCGCTTACGAATTGGTGCATTAAACGTCTTACGGATTTGTGAGGCTCACCAGGAACCGTGAGGGATTTTTCTTTCTCATCTGTCCATTTCCATGTAAAATGAAAGATGGAGGCGATAATTATGACTGAAGAACAAGATAAGAAACCTGATTTAGTGAAATCGGCACTCGAACAAGCAGAGGCGAAAACTGCAGAGGAACCGGTTGAAGAAGAAAAGTCTGACGAGCAAAAGAAACTCGAACATATTAAAGGGCTCGTCACATTAGAGCGCGGTTCTGATTACTTCCGTGTCGTCTTTTATGATGACCACAAGCATTTGATTTTCAAGGAACTCGATTATGATCGTGTCGAATTCGTTGGTCGCTTCTATAATGATAGTTTTGACGCGACGAATTTGAAACAGCTCGAAGAAATTGCAGAGAAAGCACTCTCAACTTCGATTCGAAAACGTTTCCTTTAAGATAGGTTATGTATAGAGAAAGCCGCGTCCCTGGATTAAATGAGGGACGCGGCTTTTTTCTTATACGCTTGTTTATTCACTCTCGGGAGTGTTTCTTTTTTTGCGACGAAGTACATATGCGAGTACCCCTCCGGCAACGGCAAGCCCTGTCGCCGCTAAAACGGGAATCAATACTTTCTTCGAAGATAATTTTTGCTTCACTTGCTCTAAGCGAGATTCTGTTACTTCTTTTTGCGCAATCGATGTGCGGCGGTTAATCGTCATATGTTTTGATGCATCTGTGACGACTACTCGCTTTGTCACCCAACGTCGATTTCCTGCCTCGTCGACGATGAGTTGGCGTGTTCGCTTAATATCTTTAATTCGTTTGCCGGGCGTGTTTTCTGGACGGACGATCCGTGAACTAATAAAACGGCGTCCTCCATTAACACCGAAGCCCGGCTGTAATTTTCTACGGTTTAACCATTCATATGATTCATTCATCGTGTAGCGACCAGATCGGTCGCTTCACCTCCCCTTCAATGCGCATTCAGTTTCTACTCAAGTTCATTTCGCTCTCATTGGTAACGTTTCCTGTTAGAGTTTTCCACTTTTCTGCACTTGTTAAACGTGTTCATGTCCCGTTCCCTGGAAGCGTCGTTGCATTTCGTAAGCTAATTCTAGGGTTTTAATCCGCTGTCGTTCAATACTATAGGCAGATGCGGCCGTATCAATCCGCTGTCCTGTTTGAAACTCGACTTGCACCTTTCCGCCACTCTTCTTAACGGTCTTCATTTGTTTAAAGTTAATCCAGATGCACTCCGCCTTTTCTTTAGCTGTCGTCGGAAAGAAGATGGTTTGTGCTTGCCAATCAATTAAAACCGGCGTTTTTCGGTTTGGTCCTAAGATATGTCGTGCTGCTTCAATTCTTCCTCGCATCGAAGAACCAAAATACAAACATGATTCTTCAATCAGTTTGATCGGATGTCCTTCGAGCACAAGTTCCGACCGTTCTTTAATAAGTAGTGTTTGCGGTTCCCCGTATTGACCGAACTGAGGAATAAGAGCTAACGTTTCTTCCGTGATGTTATGTGGCATCCTACTATCTCCCTTCTTCTATTACTTTGTTTGTATCAAAGAACCCACCTGTACGCCCTCGACTGTTCGATATTTCCCAATATAAAAAACGAGATATCGCTATCTCGTTTTTAAAGTTCTTTCGTTGATTGGTCCATCTCTGGCTTAAAATGACGTGGGAATTTGAAAATCACACAAACTTTATCTTTTCCATTTCCCACTGCTTGGTTCTCGATTGAAACTTCCCCGTCATGACGCTCAACGATACGTTTTACGATATAAAGACCTAGACCAAATTTACCTTCTTTACCACGTGAAAATTGATGAAAAAGTGGTGATGATGAATCGAGTGGTGGACCGTCGTTTTCAATCTCGATTTGAGCTATCTCTTCGGTCCCGGATAAACGAATATCAATCGATGTCTCAGCATATCGCATCGCATTATCAATTACATTTTCAAGTGCAACCCGTAATTGTTCTCCTTCGCCAAGTACAAGACCGGCTTCCCCTGTAATCGTCCACGAAAGCGGCTTTGTACTTGAAAAACGACTTTGTAGTAAATGAACCATTCGGTCTAAATCAATCGTATCCCATGTAGAACGATCTAATTCAAAGTAATCCAATTTCGTCACATAAAGCAAGGCAGCGACTTTCTTTTCTAACCGTTCGGCCTCTTCCTCAATCACTGAGACCGAACCTGTCAAATCACCATCCGGATAAATCCCGTCAGAAATGGACTGTGCATAACTGCGAATGACCATGATTGGTGTCTTCAGGTCATGTGAAATATTTTGTAACAACGCTTTTTGTGCTTTATCCTGCTTTTCTAAATCGACGCGCATGGCATTGACCGATCGTGCCAAACGACCAATTTCATCTCCGCGATCAAGAGGAAGTGGCGTATTCCACTGTTGCGCTGCAATCTTTCCGACTGCACCTTCAATTTCAATCAATGGTTGCGTCAAGCGACGTGCTAACCAAAAAGCGATGAACAATGTCAAGATACTCACAATTACGACGACCCAGCCAATTTTTGAAAACAATTGCGTAATCAGTTCTTGACGATAGGCATCCCAGACATAAGAGACACGATAATACGTCTCCCCTTCCGATTCTATCTTGAGAATGCTGTAATAGACGTCTTCTTTATCAAGTTGCGTCGTATATTTTTCCGTTTCTGCTTTTTGATTGATCGCATCACGATACATCTGATCAATCAATTGTTGCGGGGCTCCCCCATAATAGAGTTTCCCATTTTTCGAAAGCAACAAAATATTAACGGAACGCGACTCCTGTTTTCGACGATCAAATTCAATTGGATTGTCCTGCAACATGTCGATGACAGAAGCATCTTTTGAAAAGAAGACTTCACTGTTTTCTAACGTCGAATAGACCTGTTCATCAATAAAGTTTCCAATCGATGACCGCATGACGACAAGGATAACGATCGAGAGCGTTGCGATGACGAGTAGAAACATCGCCCAAATCTGAAATCCCAAACTCCGATTCTTCATGCAGACACCAACCGGTAGCCAATCCCATAAATCGTCTCTAGTTCAAGTTTGGATAATTTTTTCCGGACTCGTCGAACTAAATCATCGACGACACGATCGGAACCAAAGTAATCATCACCCCAGACACTGACAAGAATCTGTTCACGGGACATTGGCGTCCCGATTTGTGTCGCAAATAAAATCAACAAATCATACTCTTTTGAGGTCAAATCAATTTCTTGACCATTTTCTTCGATGACTCGTTTTTCAGGATAGATTGTATAATCGCCATACTGAATCACTCCTGTTTTTGGTGTCGCATAGGCGCGCGCTAAGATTTTTTTGACACGAATGACAAGTTCTCTTGGCAAAAACGGTTTCGCGATGTAATCATCCGAGCCCATTTCTAAGCCGATGATTTTGTCGATATCTTCGTCTCGGGCAGAGATGAAAATAACAGGTGTCGTCTCATCATGTGCCTTGATTCGTTTAATCAACTGAAATCCGTCCATATCCGGTAACATAATATCGAGCACCCATAAATCAGGCTTTTCAATAATCGCTGAAGCTGCCGCTTCCCCAGAGGTGAACGATTTCACTTGCCATCCTTCTTGTTCTAAATATTTTACGAGCACGCGGTTCAGATTCACTTCATCATCCACTAAATAAATCGTATGCATCACTGTCACTCCTGACTAAGTCCTTTTTTTGTAGTGTATCAAAGGAATTCCGCACAATTATGTGAGAACACTCCAAATGTGAAAAAAACGCCCTCTTTTATCCAAAAAGAGGCGCGTTTAGTCAGTAACACTATTTATTTTACGAGGCGCAACGATGGATAGGTTGCACGTTCTACGTTCGTTTTAACATCTGTCGCAATATGACGACGTTCCGTCTTTACAATATGTGCTAAGAAGGTTGCTCCTCCACCGAGTAAGACCGTGACACCTGTCATTAAAATGATTTCCATTGTTTTCGCCGCCCTTTTCTATCGCAATTGATAATCAGTATCATCTTCAATACGACTATAACACGATGAAACGAAAATGAGAAGCGTTCTCAAGCAGTTTGTTACGAAGAAAATTTATCTTGTTCCTCTTCCCGTCGCTTTTGAATAATTTCACGCCATTTAAAATCACCTTGTTCAAGCCCATTAATTAAAATCTCAGCCGTCCCGACATTTGTCGCTAACGGCAAGTCATAGACATCACATAAGCGAATCAAGGCCGATACATCCGGTTCATGAGGCTGTGCCGTCAACGGATCACGTAAAAAGATCACGATGTCAATTTCCCCTCGAGCAACCATCGCGCCAATTTCTTGATCGCCACCAAGTGGTCCAGATTTACAGCGGTGTACGTCGAGCGCCGTCGCTTCGACGATCCGCTTCCCTGTCGTCCCCGTGGCGTACAATTGATTCTTTGCTAAATAGTCCTGGTAGGCCCGGGCAAACATGATCATCTCATCTTTTTTCTCGTCATGTGCAATCAATGCAATGTTCATTTTATCGTCCTCCTCTCTAGAGTATATGCACTCAAACGCGCCTTCAAAAACCTCTCATTTTCATGAATAGACTAAAAAACCGACGATGTTCACGCTTGAACGTCGTCGGTTAAGAAGGATGTCATGAATTGGATGGTTGTTTTTTCAACACGGTCCGTAAAATTTTTCCGGTCGTATTGCGTGGCAATTGATCAATGAATTCGAGACGTGTCGGACACTTGTATTTCGCGAGTGAAATCGCACAAAAATCGAGAAGGTCTGCTTCTGTGACGCTATCTTTTAACACGATAAATGCCTTGACGGCTTCTCCCATCTCTTCATCTGGTACACCGATTACGGCAGCTTCGACGACCCCTGGATGTTTATAGAGCACTTCTTCGACTTCACGTGGATAGACATTGTAACCACCAACGATAATCATATCTTTTTTCCGATCGACGATATAAAAATAACCGTCCTCGTCTCTTCTCGCGAGATCTCCCGTATATAACCAACCGTCGCGTAGCGTCGCTTGTGTCTCTTCCGGCATCTTATAATAGCCCGTCATGACATTCGGTCCACGGACAATTAACTCTCCGACTTGACCATCCGGTAATTCTTGTCCGAGTTCGTCCACAATTTTATTTTCGACATCGATGATGGACGGACCGATCGACCCCGGCTTTTGGATTCCATTTAACGGATTGAAGCACGTGACGGGTGAGGCTTCTGATAGGCCGTATCCTTCTAGTATGTGACAGTTGAACGTCTTTTCAAATGATTCAAGTAAAGGAACCGGTAAGCTCGCTCCACCGGAAACGAATAATCGGCTCGACGCAAAGTAATCTGCAAAATGCGGGTGGGCTTGAACCGTCTGAAGAAGGAAATTATACATTGTCGGTACGCCGGCAAAAATCGTAACTTGCTCTTTTTTCGCCAGTTCAAACGTTTCTTGCGGTGAAAAACGTGGTGCAATGATGATTGATGCTCCGTGTGCAAGTGAAGCGTTAACGACGACCGTCAAGCAAAAGACATGGAACATCGGTAACACAGCGAGCGTCCGGTCGCGCTCTGACACATTTAAGTATTCACCAATCGATTGTGCATTTGATGTTAAGTTACGGTGTGAGAGCATGGCGCCTTTCGGTTTCCCTGTTGTTCCGCTCGTATACAAAATGACTGCCGTATCATCGAGTTCATTCATCACGTCTTTGACCGGATGTTCGATGGAAAGCCAGTCTTCTAACGTCGTAAATTCAACATTCCCGATTTTTTCGCTTGGGCCAATTACCCCGTTAAACGGCACCGATACGACAACGGATAAGTTCGGTAAATGAACTAACCGTGCTTTTGCTGCTTCGACGAGCGGAGCGATCCCAAGAATTCCTTTAACGTCCCCATTCATCAAAATGTACCCGATTTCATCCGGTGTATATGTTGGGTTGATTGGAATCGCAATCGCCCCTTGCTTCATGATGGCATAATACCCAACTAAAAACGCTGGACTGTTCCCAAGTATCAATGCAACATGATCTCCTTTGCGAATCCCGTTCGCTTCTAATGCCCCTGCTGCCCGGTGGAACTTCTCGACAAACTCATGATAACTGACTTTCGTGTCTTCGAAGACGTAGGCGACTGCATCCGGACTTCTCCGGGCGGTCTCCTCTACAGAATGAATCAATCCCATCATCATTAACTTCCCCCTTCAAATGAACAACCATTCATTTTTTACGCAAAAAAAATCCATACATAACGCTTGCGTTAGTATGGATAGTATATCATTTTATGGAAACGTTTTCACGTTCTTTATCATTATCCGTTGACGATGACGCCACCATTGAGATGAAGCACTTGTCCTGTCATATAGCTCGAATCGTTACATGCTAAGAACACGTACGCGGATGCCATTTCTGCCGGTTGGCCCGGTCGATCCATCGGTGTATTTTTACCAAACGTTTTTACCGATTCATCCGGGAACGTCTCCGTGATCAACGGTGTCCAAATCGGACCTGGTGCGACAGCATTGACACGAACCCCTTGTTTTGCGAGATTCATGGATAAACTTCGCGTGAAGCTGACGATCGCCCCTTTTGTTGAAGAATAATCAATCAGAAGGGCATTGCCTTCATATGCTGTTGATGATGTTGTATTGATGATGGCAGATCCTTGCTTGAGGTGTGGTAAAGCAGCACGTGCAAGACGCATCATTCCAAAAATATTTGTTTTGAATGTCTTCTCCAGCGACTTGTCTTCAATATCGAGAAGCGAGTCTTCTGGTTTTTGCATACTCGCATTATTGACGACAATATCGAGGCGGCCAAATTTGTCGATTGTTTTTTGAACGAGTTCTTCACAATAAGCTGCGTCTCCAATGTCTCCTTTAGACAGGAGCACTTCCCCACCAAGCTCTTCGACACGCGCTTTCGTTTCTTCCGCGCCCTCTTGGTCGCCATAGAAGGCGATGACGATTTTCGCACCTTCAAGCGTATAGGCAAGCGATACGGCACGTCCGATTCCGGAATTACCACCAGTGATGATTGCGACCTTGCCTTTTAATTTCCCGGCCGCACGATAATCGTCACGTTCATAGTAAGGGAGCGGTTGATTATCCTCTGTTTTTGGTAACCCTTCTGAGACCTGTTCAAAATTGATGAAATCCTCTAACGTACCTTCTAAAAAGTTATCTTTATTGTAGCCCATAAAAAAAGCTCCCCCTATGCAAGTTGATAGAGAGAGTTTTCCCAAAAAAGCTTATGCTAAAACGTCGAGTACTTCGTCTAGTTCGACAGCACCAAAATATTTTTTTAATTCATACTGACTTAATACTTCCCGCAATGACGCACGGTCGTATCGTTTTCCTTCTAATGCTTGAGCAATTTCCGAGGCATCCGCGACACCAAAGAAATCTCCATAGATTTTCGCTTCTTGAATGATGCCCTTCGTAACATTAAGCCGGAAATCAATCGTTCCGATCGGGAAACGTTTTTTATGGATGACATCAAACTTCGGAGACTTGCCGAAGTTCCAGTCCCAGTTGCCATACCGTTCTGCTGAAATCGCATTAACCTTTTCCCAATCTGCTTCCGTCAACGTATAACGCTCGATTTCTTTTCCTTCATAAATCGAAGCGAGCAGATGATCAACGAATTGATCCATCGTCAACGGTTCAGTTAAGAATTCAGAAATATTGGCGACACGACTACGAACTGATTTGATTCCTTTTGATCGCATTTTTTCTTCGCTGACGACTAACGCATTGACGACTTCTTCAATATTCGAATCAAGCATCAATGTCCCGTGGCTAAACATCCGTCCACGGGTCGTAAACTGAGCATTCCCACTAATCTTACGCGTTCCGACATGAATATCGTTTCGCCCAGATAGCTCAGCTTCCACGCCCAGTTTGTGAAGGGCTTGCACGACAGGCTCCGTGAACTTTTTGTAGTTATTAAACGAATCACCGTCATCTTTCGTCAAGAAACTGAAGTTCAAGTTTCCCTCATCGTGATAAACCGCTCCACCACCAGATAGACGACGCACGACGTGAATGCCATGATCCTCGACGTACTTCAAGTTGACTTCTTCATTCGTGTTTTGATTTTTTCCGACGATGATGGAAGGACCATTGATATAAAATAAAAAATAGTCTTCTTCATTGACGTTCAAGTTATTCAAGATGAATTCTTCGACAGCAAGGTTAATCCGCGCATCTCGAATTTCAGGGTGAAAGATAAGTTTCATGTAGGGTACGTTCTCCTTTTGTTAGCCTGGATTTTAGTTACAACCATCGACTCCGCAAGCATCACCATCTGCTACGACTTCAATCTTTTGTTCCGCTTGAATCCGGTCCATCACTTGGCTAAACGCTTCAACGGGTTGCGCCCCTGAAATCGCATATTTACGATCAAATACGAAGAAGGGAACTCCTGTCACACCAAGTTCGCGTGCCATATCTTCTTCTTCCCGGACTTCAGTTGTTGAAGTATCTGATGCAAGGAATGCCTCAACCTCTTCTGAGTCGAGTCCGACTTCCTGCGCAACGCGCGTCAAGATTGACGGATCGTTCAAGTTCTCCCCTTTCATGAAGTAAGACTGAAAGAGTGCTTCCGATATCTCATCCATTTTACCATGTTTTTTCGCGAGTTGAGTCAAGCGATGAGCTTCAAATGTATTGGCAGGAACGACACGATCCATTTCGTACATTAATCCGTCAGCTTTCGCTGACTCAACGATGCCTTGTGACATATTACGTGCTTCCTCGACTGTCGTACCGTATTTCGAAGCAAGAATTTCATATAATCCTTTCGTCGGTTCAGCCGGTGCATTCGGATCGAGTTCAAAACTTTTAAATTCGACCTCTACATTTTTCATTCCATTCGCTTCAATTGCTTTTTCTAGACGTTTTTTCCCGATATAACAAAACGGACACGCGTAATCTGACCATACTTCTACTTTCATTTCATTCCAACTCCCTTTGATTTTTCAGTATGGACTAAGCATAATCCTCAGCGACACCTCTTGCAATTAATCTGATTTCAAGTCATGGAAAAATGCCCCCGACGTATTGTAGGGAGCATTACAACGTGTAGATAAAGTAATCTCGAGAAATAAAAGCGGTTTTTTTCGTTGCTTTCCTCGGGTGAGGCGCAAGCCATTGCGCCTTGATCTTAATGGACAACGAGCAGGGTCTTGCCTGCCTCTGAAAGTGCGTTAAACACGCACTTTCACCCGTAGGAGTCAACGACACGTGACGCTTTTTAGGTGATACCGTGAGGGAAAGGCATGCATACGGTTTAGAGCACAATCCGTCTTGAATCGCTTTAGACCGCGAAAAGCAATCGGTCGCGCTCCTGCAACTTTGCTGTAGCGGCGCGATCGATTGCCACTTGGAAAACGAGGCGGGACAGGGAATCGCGAGTTGATAGCATCTCGATATCGCATGTTCACGCTTCATAAGCATTTGTCTACAACCTCAAATGCCCCCGACGTGTCGTCGGGGGCATTACACACTTATTTCATTCAGTTAGCGGCAGAAGCTGTTTCAGTAACGAGTGCGTGTGACGCATCGTTAATTTCAATTTCTAATTCTTCTGTATACTGTTTCGTTTGTTCTTCCGTCCAGTTCAAGTGTTGTTTCATCTCTTCGATGACTGCGTCTTTATACTGACGTGCCCAAGCGATATTGAAGAAGACAGCGCCAGTCCGACGAATAAAGAAATCGATTGGACGTGCGACCATTTCTTGCTCAATTCCATAATGGAGCTGTGCATAGACATCACGCGGAAGTTTTGTTTCTGCTTGATCGTAAGCTGCAGCATACGTCAATACTTCAGAGATGTTTGATCCGTAACGTTGCGCAAGGAACAAGACTTCTTCTGAAGTGAGTCCGTTTGCTGGTGCTTGCGATTTCAAGAACCGTTCGAAACCTTTTGCTCCGTCGACATGTCCACCTGAGATTGGCATATTTTTTGTTGAACAACGCGCATAGGCACGGTTCGTTTCTTCTTTTAATAGTTTCGCGACCAGGTTGACAACATGCTCTGCCATTTTGCGGTATCCTGTCAATTTACCACCTGCGATTGTGATGAGTCCTGACTCTGACTGCCATACTTCATCTTTCCGTGAAATTTCAGAAGGATCTTTCCCTTCTTCATAAATCAATGGACGAACACCAGCCCAGCTTGACTCGACGTCTTCCGCCGTGACTTTGACTTCTGGGAACATGTAGCGAATCGCGTCTAAGACATAATCTTGATCTTCGACAGTGAATTTCGGATGCGCTGTATCTTTATCGAAGAACGTATCGGTTGTTCCGACATATGCTTTACCGTCACGTGGAATCGCGAAAATCATCCGACCGTCTGGTGTATCAAAATAGACTGCTTGTTTGAGTGGGAATTTAGATTGGTCGATGACAACGTGAACCCCTTTTGTCAAACGAAGTTGTTTCCCGACTTTTGAACCATCTTTCTCACGTAACTCATCGACCCATGGTCCTGTCGCATTCACAACTTTTTTAGCACGGATTTCATGAACATCTCCTGTTAAGAGATCTGTCACACGCATACCGACGACTTTACCTGCTTCGTAGATGATTTCTTCAGCTTTCGTATAGTTGACGACACGTGCTCCGTGACTGACGGCTTCTTTCATGACTTCAATCGTCAATCGTGCATCATCTGTCCGGTACTCGACGTAATAGCCGCCACCTTTTAATCCGTCTTGTTTGACTAACGGTTCTTTTGCGAGTGTTTCTTTTGCAGATAACATCGAACGCCATTCTGAACGTTTGACACCCGCTAGGAAATCGTAGACACGGAGTCCGATTGACGTACTGAACGGTCCGAATGTACCACCTTTATGCATCGGTAGTAACATCCACTCCGGTGTCGTAACATGTGGTCCGTTCTCATAGACGATTGCTCGTTCTTTCCCGACTTCAGCGACCATTTGAATTTCAAATTGTTTCAGGTAACGTAAACCACCATGGACGAGTTTCGTTGAACGACTTGACGTCCCGGCTGCAAAGTCTTGCATTTCAACGAGACCGATTTTCATGCCGCGTGACGCAGCATCGAGTGCGATTCCTGCGCCTGTAATTCCGCCACCGACGACGAGTATGTCAAGTTCTTCACGTGTCAATCGATTGTAGACGTCTGTACGGTTTTTGCTTGAAAAAGATTGGTTAGCCATGAATAGTTCCTCCTGTTAGGTTCGAAAAAGAAAAAAAGAGACCACAACGAACAAGCTGACTATGCCAACTGCTGTTGTGGTCTCTCCATATTCTCCGACCGGTTTATTAACTTATACCCAATATAACATATGTCACATCATTTAAACAACATCGTAGCTTGGACAGCTTTTTTCCATCCGTCATATAATGCATCGCTTTCTGTTCCATCCATCTCTGGTTCGAAACGACGATCCATTTTCCAATGTGCCGCGATTTGCTCTTTGTCCTTAAAGAATCCGACTGCGAGTCCTGCAAGATATGCAGCACCAAGTGCCGTCGTCTCATTGATTTCCGGACGTTCGACTGGTGCATTGATGATATCGCCTTGGAACTGCATTAAGAAATCATTTTTAACAGCACCACCATCAACACGAAGTGCTGACATTTCAATTCCTGAATCTTGCTCCATCGCCGTCAAGACGTCGCGTGTCTGATACGCAAGCGACTCGAGTGTCGCACGAATGAAGTGTTCCTTTTCTGTTCCACGCGTCAGGCCGAAGACTGCTCCACGGACGTCGCTATCCCAGTAAGGTGTCCCGAGTCCGACGAATGCCGGAACGACATAGACGCCGTCTGAAGAAGTGACACGTTTTGCGTAAGCTTCCGTTTCCTTCGCATCATTAATGAGACGTAAGCCGTCGCGCAACCATTGAATTGCTGATCCGGCAACGAAGATGCTTCCTTCGAGTGCATATTCGACTTTTCCGTCGACACCCCAAGCGATCGTCGTCAATAAGCCGTGATCCGAAACGACTGGTTTTTCTCCTGTGTTCAACAACATGAAGCATCCTGTACCATATGTGTTTTTCGCCATTCCTTTTTCAAAACAAGCTTGACCAAATAATGCCGCTTGCTGATCGCCTGCTGCTCCAGCGATCGGAACCGACTCACCGAAGAAATGATAACCTGCTGTATTCGCATAAATTTCAGACGACGGACGGACTTCAGGAAGCATGGCTTTAGGCACATCAAGAATCTCAAGTAATTCGTCATCCCACTTCAGTTCATGAATGTTGTACATCAATGTCCGACTGGCATTTGAATAGTCTGTCACGTGCGCTTTTCCACCTGACAACTTCCAAATCAACCACGTATCAATCGTTCCGAATAAGAGTTCTCCTCGTTCTGCACGTTCTCGTGACCCCTCGACGTGATCGAGGATCCACTTGACTTTTGTACCTGAGAAGTAAGCGTCAATTAAAAGACCAGTTTTTGAACGGAACAATTCACCATGACCCGCTTCACGTAACTCTTCACAGATTTCAGCTGTCTGTCTGGATTGCCAAACAACTGCGTTGTGAATTGGCTTACCCGTTTCTTTTTCCCAAACGACTGCTGTTTCACGTTGGTTCGTAATCCCGATTCCAGCGATTTGATTCGCTTTTACGTTCGCTTCTGTTAAACATGTTGCGACAACTGCAAGGACTGTACCCCAGATTTCATTCGCATTATGCTCGACCCAACCCGGTTTTGGAAAATACTGCGTGAATTCACGTTGGGCGGAATGAACGATTTCCCCTGCTTGGTTAAACAGAATCGCTCGTGTACTCGTTGTTCCTTGGTCTAATGATAAAATGTAGTTCTCCATCTCTTCCCCATCCTTTGTATCTAGTAAGTTAAGCTGACTTTGACGCTACTGACGTTTCTTTATTCGGACGAATACCGAATTTATAGCATAAACCTAAAATGACAATTGTCACAAGTCCGACGATAATGAAGGCCGGTGTATCCTTGCCTGAGAAAACAGACCGATAAAATAATCCACCTAAGCTTCCGCCTAATACGGGACCGAGTACTGGAATCCAAGCGTAACCCCAATTCGATGATCCTTTTCCTGCAATCGGTAAAATGAAGTGTGCGATCCGCGGTCCTAAATCACGTGCCGGATTCATTGCATAGCCTGTCGTTCCCCCGAATGACATACCGAGACTAACAATCAAAAAGCCGACGATGAGTGGATTCAAACCATCTGAGAACGTATTAGCACCAATCGATAAGATTCCGACGACGAGCAGGAACGTAGCAATCAATTCACTGACAACGTTTGCGAATGTATGTGGAATAGCGGGTGACGTTGCGAAAACACCCAATTTTGTTGCCGGGTCTTTTGTTTCTGCCCAGTGCGGTAAGTAATGAAGATAAACGATACTGGCACCGACGATTCCACCTAAGACCTGCGCGATCATGTATCCTGGTACATCTGTCCAAGCAAATGAACCGTCAAAGGCTAATCCGAGTGTGACGGCAGGGTTCAAGTGGGCTCCACTGAACTGACCGACGGCATAGACGGACAACGCTACCGCAAATCCCCAAGCAAACGTAATGACAATCCATCCAGCGTCTTTAGCATACGACTTTGATAGCGAAACCCCTGCCCCGACTCCGTTACCTAACGCAACAAGTAAGGCTGTTCCTAAAAATTCTGCTAGTACTGCTGACATGTTCTATTCCCCCTTTTATCAAAATAGCAACAAAAAAAAGAGATTCACACTTCCTCCCTCTTGAGAATTACTCAAAGGGAATAAAAGCGTGAATCTCCGATTTCTCCGTCACTGTGTATTAACTTAATGTCACTATAACAATCGATGAAAACGCTGTCAAACACTTTTTGTGCGTTTTATCATAGCGCTTTCATCGTTCAGGTTCAAAATGTCGCCACAACTCTTTATTGGACGTCGTAATACTCGACGCACCCGCTGCAATCGCTTGTTCTACTTCCTCGACCGTATCAATCAATCCACCCGCAAAAACGAGTCGTCCCGTTTTTCGTTTAACTTCTTCAATGTATTTTGGCATCAATCCGGGTAACACTTCGATATAATCAGGCTGAGTCCGCTCCATCAATTGATAACTTTTTTCGAGTGAACTGGAATCGAGCAGAAACATCCGTTGCATCGTTTTAACTTTCTTTTGACGCGCCTTTAAGATGACGCTCGCTTTCGTTGAAATGACACCATATGGCTTTAATTCCTGACAGACGTACTCCGTCGCATATTCATCATTTTTTAGTCCTTGAACTAAATCCATATGCAAAAACATTTTTTTATCATATCGATTGGCTAATTCATAAACCGACTTCAAACGCGAGACGTGCATCTCGAGTAACACTCCGTATTCATACGGACTTTTCAGCATTTTTTCAAAGTCCTCAAGTTTCCTGACGGACGGTAAAATTTTCTGACCAAAATAAGTCATCGTCACTCCCCATTTCTTTGAATTGTTTTCAGTATGTCGTGTCCAGTAAAGGTTTCGCAATGGGGTTTCCTGAATTTCCATGAAAAGAGTCAACACTTTTAGGGTATACCTTAACGTAAAACTGTCTGAAAAGGAGGTGAGAAGCGTAGCATCACTTGCTACGTTCCACCATGAGTCAACAAAAACGAATTACGATTTACTTATTTTCTATCATCATCAACGCCTTAGGGAACAGCTTTATGGTCACCGCCGCAATCGGGAGTGCTCCTTGGACTTCCGCCAGCGAAGCTTTAGCGAGAATTTCACCTTTAACGGTCGGGTTAGCAATCGTTTGTCTGCATATCTTCGCGCTCGCCAGCGCTCTCGCTTTAGGAAGTCGTTTTAGTTGGTGGACAATTATTTTAAGTTTTTCGCTCGTCGTTTTATTTGGTGTTGCGATTGACTTTTTCTTAGCTATTCATCAGTTACTCTATGTGCCATCGAACCTTGTAACCCGTTCGGTTTATATGATAATCGGGATGCCGATGATTTCATTAGGTCTCGCCCTTTATCTACAAATCGGTTTCGTCTTAATGCCGCCTGATTACTTGATGAAATCGTTAATCAGTCGTTTTAACAGTACGACAATCGGTGCGACGATCAGCTTAGCAATCCCTTTCCTCATCGCAAGTGTTCTTTCCATCGTCGAACACGAATTGATTGGAATTGGTGTCGGAACCTTTGTGTTCTTGTTATTGAATGGTCCATTAATCGAGTTTTTCCAGCGGATTTTCCCGATTTCCAATCGAGTGAAGTAATTAAAAAAATCCCGCCCTCACGAATCATATGAGGACGGGATTTTTTTACGTATATGATTTCTTTTGGAAGATTAAAATTGATCCACCGAGCAATACTAAGATATGCGCAAGTACAAAGAGCACGGAGAACGTCAATGTCGTGTCCATTTGATTAGCCATCTCTGCCATTAGTGAACCATCGAAGTACATCGACCAATCGAGGTGCATGAAGACGATCCATTTCGCGATTTCTGGTTTAAAGGCAAGCAAGACGTTCCCGGCAATCGAAGTAAAGAACTGAGCAAGTACAGTAAAACCGATGATCATTCCGACGGAGCGGAAAACGAGCGAAAAGAATAACGTCATGAAAATCGTAAAGATTGGACCTACCAGTTGTAACCAGGTATCCCGCATGACGAGTGGGTCTCCAGCTTCAGAGAACGTAAATGACAATGCGTATGAAAGCAGGACGATAAACAGGAACTGACCGAGCATGATGAGAACGGAAAACGCTAATTTCGAGAAATAAATCGTCATCCGAGAATATGGACTCATCAATAAATGTTTCATCGTATCATACCGGACTTCATTACCAATCGCTTCAGCTGTGAAGACGATTGTGATGATACCAAGCAGTGCAATTAAAACCATCGACGTGATTGAATAAAATTCACTTCGCGTAAAATCGATATCATTTGTCTTTGCGATTATGATGATTCCAATCGTAACGAGTACATACAAGGCCAATACGATTTTCGATTTTTTCATCGTCCACCATTTCATCCATTCATTTTGTATGAGTGAAAGCATGTGAATCCCCCTCTTTTTTCGTGACTTGCAAGAATTGTTCTTCTAACGTCATCCGTTTAATGGTTAACTCGTGTAAATCAGCAATCGGAACGACTAGGCGAGCAATCGCCGGGCATGACGTTTCAGGAGCCGTAACGACGATTCGATCATTCCACAGATCCGCTTGATAGTTTGCTGCTTTAAGTGCTTCAAGTACGTCTTCCGTTTCTTCCGTCGCAACACGTAATAAAATTTTCGATCCCGTCTCATTGCGGACGGATTCGACAGATTTGATGACACCTTGATCGATGATGGCATACCGGTCGCTAATCTGCTCCATTTCACCCAACATATGACTCGATATTAAAATCGCAATCTGTTGATCCCGAGCCATCGCCCGTAAATACTCACGCAGTTCTGCGATTCCGGCTGGGTCAAGCCCGTTCGTCGGTTCATCGAGAATGAGAACACGCGGATTATGTAATAAAGCGCGGGCAATTCCTAAACGTTGTTTCATCCCAAGAGAATACTCGCCGACTTTTTTCGACAGCTTCCCTTCCAGCCCAACGAGACGGGAAAGTGCCTCGTAGTCGACTTCACCTAAACCTGGAATTAAGTTTTTCGCATGAACGAGGTTTTGCTTCCCTGTCATATACGGATAAAATGCCGGATTTTCGACAATCGCTCCAATTTGCGTCAATGCTTTCGAACGCTCCTCGACGACATCGTGTCCATTCACGGTCACTTTACCTTCGTCCTGCTCTAACAACCCTGTAATGATTCGAATTGTCGTCGTTTTCCCCGCACCGTTCGGACCTAAAAATCCAAAGACTTCTCCGGGTGCAACTTCAAAGCTGACATCTTTTAGGATTTGCTCTTTTCCGAGCCGCTTCGAGATATGTTCAATCTTCAACATTTTTTTCGCCTCCTCATTTTTTTACTCTACCTTTACATTGTACGGGAAATAAAAGAAAAAGTTCCTTTTCTTACAATTATGTAATCAAAACCCACTTGCTCTTTGTATAATAAAAGCATTGAATGTTACGAAATTGATGAAAGAGAGGTTCGACATGGACGTTACGTTTATTGAAATCACCCCGGACCACTTTAAAGATGTTCAAACCATTTTTAATCACAACCTGGCATATGCTCAGCTAGAAAATCGTCAACTTCCTTTAACTCGTCAAGCATTCACAGAAGAGTTCCTTAACCCCGAAACCGTCAGTCTTCTATGTCGAAGTGATGCGGGATTTTTTGCAATTATCGACTATTTGCCTGAACATCCAAGGGACGGATCAACTTGGATTGGTCTCTTTTTGATTGATGGCCGCTATCATCACCAGGGAGTCGGTACAATTCTTTATCATACTTTTCATGAACGCTATTTAAAGAACAAAGACGTCATTCGTTTAGCTGTTCTTCCAAAAAATCAAATCGGACAATCTTTTTGGCGGAAACTAAGTTATATTTTCGAACAGAAAAGTATTTCTAATACGAACCAGGAGGTCGAAGTTTTCGTCAAATTTCAAGACCTGTCGAGGAACTATGATAAAATAAAGTAGAATACGTCATCGTATATTTACAGGTGAAATGGAGCTCACTAGATGCAAAAGTTATCAATTCGTTTTGATGTGTTACTTGCAATGCTAATTGCCCTACTCTTTTTTACAATGACCTTATGTTTAACCTTTTTTATTAGTGACCGTGCAACAGATCGCCTAAAAGAAGAAGTCGGAATGACGTTGTCTGCGACTGCCTACCAGTTGTCTGATAAACTCGACCATTACATGTGGTCACGGGCAGCAGAAGTTAATCTACTTGCTACGCTTCCGACGCTTAAAAATTCAGCAGACCTCCCTGTCACGCGAACGACGTTAGAACAACTTCAGCAACAAATTCCTGATTTCTCTTGGATTGGTCTACTCGATGCGAACGGTACAGTGCGTGCTTCGACGGATCAAATCTTAGAAGGGCAATCGATTCAATCACGCCCCGTCTTCCAAGAAGCGACAGAACGCCCATTCATTGGTGATGTCCATGATGCCGTCTTGCTTGCAAAACTGCTTCCCAATCCGAGTAATGAACCTTTACAGTTCGTTGATATCAGCACCCCTTTATTCACTGATGGTCGATTGACTGGCGTCCTTGCAGCGCACCTGAGCTTCGCCTGGGCAAAAGAAATCGAACAAAGCTTTAAGAGTTCAACCAAACAAATCGAGGGTTTAGAATTTTTCATCGTCAGCGAAAATCAACGGACTGTTTTACTCGGACCGAATGAGTGGCGCGGTAAAGCGCTCCCACAGAATCTCGTCGAACCCGTCGAGTCCGGTTATCATGTATCGGAATGGTCTGATGGAAATGTCTATTTGACCGGCTCGACTAAAAGCCAAGGCTACAAAAACTACGATGGTCTCGGCTGGACGATTCTTGTCCGTCAACCAAGTGAAATCGCTTTTAACGACGCCATCCTATTGAAGAAATTTATTTTTTTCGCTGGACTGATTGCTTCCATCGTTACTGCCGTCATCGGTTGGTTCATCGCGCAACTCATTACGAAACCACTCAAGAAAATTACATTGGCTGCTGAGCAGATGCAACACGATCATTCAATCTCAATCCCGTCCCATAAAGGAATTCGAGAAATCACCGTTCTATCGGTTGCCTTACGTCAACTGATTGCTCAGCTGTCTGATACAGAACAGCAACGAACGACGTATGAGACGTTAGCGCTCATCGATCCGCTGACCGGTTTACCGAACCGAAACGGACTGTCGAACTACTTACATGAGATTTCTTTAAATGAAACGCCCGAAATCTATCTTTATATTGATTTAGATGGCTTCAAAGCAATCAATGATCGATTTGGACATCAGACAGGTGACGTATTATTAAAAGAAGTAGCTGAACGTTTAAGCCAGATGAGACGCCCGAACAGTATGATCGCACGACTTGGCGGAGATGAATTTTTAATCGTTTTGAACGATGTCGTATCCTTTGATTTACTCGATCAGTACGGAACAGAAATCATAGCGTATCTTTCAGATTCCTATGTCATCAATCAATCCACACTTCAGATTGGGGTAAGTATCGGAATTGCGACGCGACGATTAAACGAATCGGTTGAACAAGTCATCCACCGTGCTGATATTGCACTATATGATTCTAAAAAACTTGGTAAAGGTCGATTGACGTTCCATCGCTAACATTAGACATTGACAAGAGGGAACGCTCTCCGTAATGTAAGCAAATAGAAGAAAAAATATAAATAAATGCATAAGGAGCTGTCAGCATGAATCAGTGGACACGCGAGGCACGCTATCGCCCCCTCTCAGATATCGCACCGGAAGTTTATCAAACAATGAAGGAAGAAGTAAGAAATTCTCCTTGGCGGTTTTCTTACCATATCCAACCTCCAACCGGTCTCCTAAACGATCCGAACGGTTTTGTATATCACGACGGAACGTATCATTTATTTTATCAGTGGTTCCCACTTGGACCTGTTCATGGTCTAAAGTATTGGTACCACATGACATCAAAAGATTTAGTCCATTGGTTTGACGAAGGCGCGGCACTTATTCCGAACGATGATGCAGATTCCCATGGTGCATACTCAGGTAGCGGCTTCATTAAGGATGATGCTGTCCATATTATGTATACAGGAAACAAACGCGATGCAGATTGGGTACGGCATCCAAGTCAAATCGTTGGTCATTTGCGTTCGGATGGTCGCATCGACAAACACTTACCTCCTGCGATTCCGAACGTTCCTGCAGGTTATACAGAACATTTTCGCGACCCGAAAGTCTTCCAGGAAGCGTCTGGTACATGGTATTGCATCATCGGAGCTCAGCGCGACGATTTAACGGGATGCACCGTCCTCTATCAGTCGGAAGATACTGAAACATGGACGTTCCTCGGAGAGTTGAAGACACAATACCCTGACTTTGGCTACATGTGGGAATGTCCTGATTACTTCGAGCTCGACGATAAAGGTATTTTATTATTCAGCCCACAAGGCATTGAGCCGGACGGGGACGCTTATCAAAACATTTTCCAATCCGGATACATGATTGGGGAAAAACTAGCTTTGCCTGAGTTAACGTATCAACACCATGCCTTCTCAGAACTCGATTTCGGGTTTGATTTTTATGCCCCCCAAACGACGCAAGCAGCAGATGGACGCCGGATTTTAGTCGGATGGATGGGCTTACCAGACATTTCATACCCGAGCGACATGTATAACTGGGCTCATGCATTAACACTTCCACGTGAACTGACGTTGCAGGAAGGACGTTTGAAACAATTGCCTGTCCGTGAACTCGATCTTCTTAGAAAACGTACAATTTACGCGCAATCTACTGAAATTAATCATGCGATGGTGATGGCCCAAGCAGAGACATTTGAACTCGATCTATCAAACTTAGCACTTCAAACAACGCAGTTCGAGATACATGTTCGAGCCGCTGACCAGGAAGCAACCGTCCTAACTTATGATGCGATGACACAACGCTTTACGCTTGATCGTAGTCGTTCTGGCGCTGAAGTTCCTGCTGTCGATTACGGTACGACACGTACTGTTCAATTAGAACAACCGTTACATCAACTACGGCTATTCGTTGATCGCTCATCAATCGAAATCTTTTTGAATGACGGTGAAGCTGTCGCTTCCACTCGCATTTTCCCGAAATCAACGAGTCAGGATATTACGTTAATCGGTGATTTGACAGCGGATATTGCGATCTACGAATTGTAAATATAAAAAGCACAGCACTTTTAGACTGGGAGTCCGAAACACGTGATTTGCTCTAAAAAAAATTAAAGAAGGGATTGCCATCTAAAATCGATGCGCAATCCCTTCTTTAATTTCGTCCTGTTCAAAATCATCCGATTGTATCTCAAGCCTTTTCGATGGTACTCAACGCTCTAATTGCGTTTCTTTTTGCAAGCTAAAAGCGAGTATGTGTTGTTCGCCGATTGGTCCCATGACTGATTGGAGCGTATCTACATAACCGGTTTTAAAATATAACGATTTAGCCGCGATATTTTTTTTATTGACAGCTAATGTAATGGCAGTTACTTGCGGAAAGTGTTGCTGAACGAATTTTGGTAGCTGCAACATCGCTTCTTTGGCATACCCTTGTTTTTGATGTTTAGCATCAATCGAAAATGCACGTAAGAGAACACTTTGTTCTTCTGTCCGATGCGTTTTCGGGGGGTTTAAGTGCAAGATGAAAAAGCCGACGACTTCCAAGTCTTTTTTGATGACGACAGGAAACTTATCTGGATTTTCTAACGCTTCCGTTACGACACGAGTCGGGAAAGTCGTAAATTGAACTTGTTCTTCCGGAAGTATAAAGGCATCGCATTGCTCATAGTGTTCATCCGTATACATAAATAATCTGATTTGAGACATGGTTTTTTTTCATCCTTCCGTCTATTTCAAAAAGAGCTACTTTAGCTCACTAGACTTACATCAATTCCCATTTTACACTGATTTTAAGTTTTATCCTATACATAACTCATCGAAAAACGAAGTCACTTCTCATTTTTTCTCATATCATACTTTCTGTTTCGTTCTAATATTATTCCACTTCTTTTACTTCCTTAATCAATTATGATGTCGGAAATGCTAAACTAGGGAAAGAAAATCGAGTTTACAGATGTTAGAGGTGAAGATTGACATGTCCGATGATTTCTTTAAAAAAATGGAGCTTGAAACTGGTACGAAGTTGAACCCCGTCCAACGTGCTGCGATTGAGCATGATGAAGGTCCGCTTCTGTTACTTGCTTCCCCCGGGTCTGGTAAGACAACTACCTTAAACTTTAAAATTGCTTATTTAATCTTAGAAAAGAAAGTAAATCCACGAGCGATTCTAGGTTTGACGTTTAGTAAAGCAGCAGCCCATGAAATGGCGGAACGGTTTCACGGTTGGTTTCATCATCTTATTGGGACGACTGCGTCCTTTTCCACCATCCATAGTTTCGCTTTTCAGGTCGTGCGAGATTATGCGTCATTGAATCAGTTACAATATACGATCATCGAAGGTGCTTTGGAAAAGACAGCGAATCAGCCGATGCATAAACGAATGGTATTACGTCGTATTTTCCAGGAAATAAACCGTAGCGTCATCACAGAAGATCAAATGGACGAGTTGTTACGGATGATTTCTTTTGTCAAAAACCGCCTCCTCGTCGAAAAAGATATTCGTACATTAAAAACAACGATTAAAAACTTCACAGAAATCTATCTTGCATATGAACAATTTAAACTGCGCGATCCCTCACATCCTTTGATGGATTTTGATGACATGTTGACGTATGCCAATACGATTCTTGCTGACGATGCTTCTTTGTTAGCTAACTATCAACGACGTTTCGAATATATATTGACGGATGAAAGTCAGGATACCTCTCTCGTCCAGCATCAACTCGTTGAAAAATTGGCTCTTCCGCATAACAATCTCTGTGTTGTCGCTGATGATGACCAAACTTTATATAGCTGGCGTGGTGCCGATGTTTCGAAGATTATCCACTTCAAGGACACGTACCCGGATGCAACGGTTTTGTATATGGAACAAAATTATCGTTCGTCAAAAGAAATCGTCGAAACGGCGAATCAATTCATTCAACGGAATAAAGTACGACATCCGAAAAAAATGTTCACAGAAAATCCATCCGTCCGTCCGATTACGATTGAACAGCTTGCTTCTTATGAAGATCAAACGCGATATGTCATCAATCAGTTGCGGCAGGAAACGAACTTTGAGGAAGTCGCGATTCTTTACCGGAACAATGCATCGTCAATCAATGTCATGAATGCACTCGATTTAGCAAATGTTCCATTTTACATTAAAGATGTCGATCATAAATTCTTCAGTCACTGGGTCCTAAAAGATATTTTACATTTTATCGAATTCGCCCAGGATCCTTCCGACATCGATGTATTGGCACAAATTCATACGAAGTTTGCCGGCTATATTTCTAAAGTCCAGTTGCAACGCCTCTATGAATTACGTAATGGTGAACATGCGTTTGACTTGTTACTTCAACATGTCGAGATGAAGTTTTACCAAAAGAAACAATTAAAAACGATGAAAACTGTTTTCGCTTCGATTCAAACTGCCCGTCCGGCTGCTGCTCTTGCTTTGATTCGTAATGAACTCGGATACGAAAAAAACTTACGTAAGATGAGTGACAGTCTTGGATTCAGTATCGATTATTTACTTGAGATGTTGAACACGATTGAAAATGTCGCCAGTGACTTACCGACCGCTCTCGCATTCAAGGAGCGTATTGTTCACTTAGAGCAACTGATGCGTGATGCCAAGTCCAATAAACATCAAAACGCAGTCACGCTTTCCACGTTCCATAGTGCAAAAGGACTCGAATTTAATCGTGTCTTCATGATTGATTTAATCAATGGCGTTTTACCATCATCAGATAATATCAAATCCTATAAAGATGGTCAGCTCGAAGAAATGGAAGAGGCTGCTCGGTTGTTCTATGTCGGCATGACACGAGCACGTCATGAACTCCATTTGATTTCGTATCGCTACAAATCAAAAGTCGTCGAAGAATCGATTTTTGTTGGCAACGTGCGACAAATCCTGAATCCAGATGCCGCTAAACGACAAAAACAGCAAGCACAAGTTCGACCGAGTATGCGTCCTCCCGTAGAACTATTACCAATCGAGGAAAAGATGCGGATTGCCCATAAATCATTTGGCGAAGGGACTGTTCTTCATTTAACAGGAGACGTTCTCGATGTTCAATTTGATCAAGGTGTCGAAAAACAATTTTCCCTTCAAGTTTGTTCAGAGAATCAACTCATTTCCATTTTATAAGAAAAACCCGCTGCATTTTCTACTGCTACGACGAGTAGAAAAGCTGACGGGTTTTTTCTTGATTTAATTTTCTACTTAAATACGATCATCGTTTCGACTGACGAGTGCATCTCGAATTTCTGTAAGCAGTCTTTCTTCCGTCGTCGGTTCCGGGACTTCTTCCGTAACTTCTTCTTTACTCCGAAAACGATTGATAGCTTTGACGAATAAAAACAACGCAAAGGCAATTAAAATGAATTCAATCGTTGCTTGAAGAAACTGTCCATACAATAATTCTGCACTCCCGACGGACACTGATAATCCTTTTACATTTACTCCACCAACTACGATGCCAATCAACGGCATGAAGATACTGTTGACGAGTGCCTTGGTGATACTACTAAATGCTGCCCCTAAGATGACACCAATCGCTAAATCAACGACATTTCCGCGAAAGGCAAACTCTTTAAACGCTTTAAACATATTACCCTCCCGTTAAGACCATGTTCCGGCTGCAAGTTGACTGATTGCATGACCGACACCATGTTCATCGTTTGTTTTTGTGACGTGAGAGGCAATCGCTTTTGCATCTTCATGTCCATTTCCCATCGCAATCGCAACACCTGCGACTTTGAACATTGGAACGTCGTTTAAGTTGTCACCGATGACTGCGACCTCATCGATTGATACACCTAAGTGCTTCGCTAACGTTTTGACAGCTGTTCCTTTATCGGCACCGACTGCCATGACTTCGATGTTATCGTGACCAGACGACGTCACATAAATACCGTCAACTTTTTCTTCGACTTCTTTCCAAATCTTATTCATTAAGTCTTGATCGAACGAGAATGAGATGAATTTAAAGACTTGTCCCGCCTGATTCCGGATGAAGGAACGGAACCCATCAATCATTTTTACATCTTCATTGACGTAATAGCGTTTATAGAAAAAGTCGAGAACTTCTTTCGCACGGTCACTTTCACGACTCATATCTTTTAATGAGTCATACGCTGCATCGATTGTTGCGCCTTGCGCTGTTACGAGACCTTGATCACAGAACATCTCGAAAAACACTTCATATTGGCTGATGATACTATAAATTTGTTGCGCTTGTTCAGCCGTCAACGTCGTTGCGCTCAGTTGTTCACCATCGCGCGTCATGACACGTGCACCGTTCGATGCAATGATTGGACAAACGATTCCTGCTTGATCCGTTAATTCCTTCGCATTTAAGTAGTTCCGCCCTGTTGCAATCGCAAAATCGACGCCTTGTTCCTTTGCCGCCTTAATCGCATCAATCGTTTCCTGTTCGATTTTTTGATTACTCGATAAAACCGTACCATCCATGTCGGAAATCAATAACTTGATTGCTTTTGCCACTTCTTCCACTCTCCTTTATCTTTTTCAATCCCACTATACCATTTCTCTTTTTCTTTGCCTTCTCAAACCTGTTTCGAACGAATCGTGATCAAAGTCATACCTTTACTTTTTCTTCCTTACAAAATCGGAGACAACAATCTAGAAATGCTCTCTTTAAATTTAATCAGCCTCGACCGTTCTGCATATATTTCAGCAGTTAACAACTTTGATACATCACAATCATCGAGAAATAATTGTTCTAACTCGAGCGCAGTCGCTCGGTCATATACAATCGAGTTCATTTCAAAGTTCAATCGAAAACTCCGGGCATCAATGTTCGTCGTTCCGACTGAAGCAATCTCTCCATCGACGACAATTGTCTTTGCATGAAGAAACCCTGGTTCGTACGTATAGATTTTCGCTCCATAGGCAATCAGTTCTCCCGCTGCGGCTGTCGTCGCCCAGTAAACGAATGGGTGATCCGGTTTATTCGGAATCATGATTCGAACATCGACACCAGACAATAGCGCCATCTTACACGCATCCATGTAACTGGCATCTGGTATGAAATAAGGCGACTGAATCATTACTGATTTCTTAGCAAGTGAAATCATTTTAATCAATACATTTTTTAAATGTTCTGTCTCAGAATTTGGTCCTGATGTGACAATTTGCATGGGTAACGGCTGATTGATTTCGTGAGATCCATAATAAAAGAGCGTTTTATCCGTGTAGATGTCATTCGCTTGATTCCAATCCAAAATAAATCGATCTAATTGTTCGTGAACGACCTCACCTTCTAGCCGAAAATGTGTATCACGCCAATAGCCGAATTTCTCATCAATTCCAAAATACTCCGTTCCGACATTAAAGCCTCCGATGTAACCAATCTGCCCATCGACGATACAAGACTTACGATGATTCCGGTTGTTCATTCGAAAATTAATGACTCCAAACGTCGGTGGGAAAAACGCAAACACTTCTCCACCATGATGAAGTAAGTCTTTAAAATCTTGTCGTTTCAAATCACGAGAGCCTACTGCATCATACAATAAACGGACTTTGATTCCTTGACGCGCCATCTTCGTCAATGCGTCAATCAATGCTAAGCCAAGGGAATCTTTTTGGATGATGTAATACTGGATATTGATTTCATGTTTGGCATTCATGATGTCTGTCATCATTCGATTAAATTTTTGTTCACCATCTGATAGAATCGTCACTTCATTTTTCAGGCTGAGTAATGACCCGTTTGATTTCAGATTCATTTGAATCAATTGATTGTATCGTTCGATCAACGGATATGTCCGTCGAAGGTCACCCAAATGGTTCAATTCTGCAATCTGTAGCTCGACACGTCGTGACTGTTCCAACCGCTCCTCTTCTTTAACATGATAAAAATCCTTTTTCTTGAGTAGGCGTCCAAAAAATAAATAAATTAAAAATCCAACGATCGGAATGAAATAGAGGACGAGCATCCAGGCCCATGTCGCACCAATATCACGCCGTTCCAAGAAGATGACCGTCAACACTGCAAGTAAATTCATGATTCCCAGTCCAAACAGTAAGACAACTGTAAACGTGCTAAGTACATCCATCATATCCATCCCTCCTCTCCCTTCTATTCCCCAGCATCCATTCTTTAGTCCCTTTGCCGTTCATTAAAAAACATGCCTGAAATTCAGTAGTAACTGAATTTCAGGCATGTTAGTTTAAGCGTTCGACTGTTCGTGTCCGTGCTGTATAGCGATTTCTTCAACCATCGTTTTCGCACTGGCAACACAATCCGGTAAACCGACGCCATCATAAGCCAATCCCGCTAAATACACACCAGGATACTTACTCATGACTTCGTCACGGACAATTTGAATCCGTCCTGCATGACCAACCGTATAAGCTGGTAAACCATCAACTAACCGGCTGATGATGACTTGTCTCGGTGCAAGCGTTTGACCACAAATTTGTTCCAAATCTTTTAATACTGTTTCCTTGATGACATCATCCGTCTCGTGAACGAGCGCATCATTACCTGGCCGACCGACAAAAGCGCGTAAAACCGTATGATTCGGTGCAGAATGACTCCACTTTTGATCGATCGCCGTACATGCCGTAATCGAATACCGGGCACGTCGATTGACGACAAAACCTGTACCTTCAATGGGTAATGTCGCTTGCTCATCGAAAATCAGCGTAACCGTCGCCGTTGAATGGGTCTTCAACTGCTCAAGTTCCCGTAAATCGGCATCCGGAAGTAAACTGACGACTTGAGGATGAGGAATCGTCAAGAGTACATAATCGGCATACTCAGGACCATGATCTGTTTTTAAGCGATACCGTTCATTTTCACGCGCAACTTCGAGTAAAGGCGTTTCTAGACGAATTTCAGTCCGTTCAAGCACTTCTTCTAAACGTTCGACTAGCGATTCAAGTCCCGTTGAAAGTGACAGGAACTGTCCTGTCGCTGGTTTCGTTTGTCCTTGAACTTGAGCAGTCGGACGCATCAAACGCATCCCTTCGAATAACGATCCCGCTTTTTGTTCATTCGCAACGAACTGCGGATATGTCGCGAACGTACTCATTTGATCAATGTTCCCGGCATAAATTCCCGACAATAACGGTTCGATCAACTTCTCGACCAGCGCATCCCCGAGGCGAGGACGCAAGTAACTACCGAGCGGAATATCTTCTTCAGGAATCGTCAATTGATCAGAAGGATGAAGCAACAATCGTGCAACCTCCGCTTTTTCCGAATCTGTCAGCAACGTCGTCTCTGAAAATAAGTTTAAATCGGTCGGGATCCCCATCACAGACCCTTTCGGAATCGGATGGAGACCACCTGGATCTAAAATGAATGCTTGCGACGTGTTGTTTCGAACCAACTTATCGCCTAATCCAACCGCTTCAATTAAATCGGTCAAGATGTGTTTTCGTGCGACGTAAGAATCCGGACCACGCTCAATCATGAAGCCGTCTTCTCGATAGGTCGCGACTTTACCACCAAGTCGCTCACCTGCTTCTAGGACGGTGATATTTAAATCAGGAAATAAACGTTCTGCGAAATAGGCAGCGGCAAGACCAGTAATACCCCCGCCGACGATAACGAGACGTTTACTTGACATAGCTACCAACTTGTTTTGCGACGGCTTCCGTGACTGCCTCCATGAAAGCCGGCTCCGCGTTTGGCATACCTGGTCGAGCATAGTGGATACCGAGTTCGTCACATACGACTTTACACTCGTAATCATTATCAAACAAAACTTCTAAATGGTCAGCGACGAATCCGACTGGTACGTATACGAATGCTTCATACCCTTCTGCTTCATAAACATCACGCGTTAAATCTTGAACGTCTGGCCCGAGCCAAGGTTCAGGTGTTTGTCCTGCCGATTGCCATCCTGTAATCATATGTTTGACACCAGCACGTTTTGCAATCAACTCTGCCGTTTCTTTCAATTGATCCGGATACGGGTCACCGTTTGCAATGATTTTCTCAGGAAGACTATGCGCTGACACGACGAGGACCGCTTTTTCTTCTGTTACAGGCAGTGCATCGAATGTTTGACGAATCGCTTGTCCCCACCAGTTGATGAATGCTTCTTCTTGGTACCATGATTCGACAGAAGCAAGCTGAATTCCGTGTTTGTCCGCGACTTCTTTTGCTCGTCCATTGTATGAACGAATGCTGAATGTCGAATAGTGTGGTGCTAAAACAACCGTCACTGCTTCCGTGATGCCGTCTTTTGCCATTTGCTCGACCGCATCTTCGACGAACGGTTCGATGTGCTTGAGACCTAGATAGAGTTTGAACTCAATTTCGCCCGCATATTTTGCAGACAACTGACGATGTAATTCTTCCGCCTGGTCAATCGTGACTTGTGCAAGTGGCGAGACACCGCCGATTGCTTCATAACGCTCCGTCAGTTCAGCGAGTGCTTCAGGTGACGGTTTACGCCCACGACGGATGTGCGTGTAATATCGTTCGATATCTTCCGGTTTATACGGTGTTCCGTATGCCATTACGAGTAATCCAAGTGTTTTCATTTTGCTACCTCCATTTTTTCTTTCGAATAATCATGGATAAATGCAGTCAAGCGTTTTAAGACTTCTGGGTCGACTTCCGGGAAGATTCCATGTCCTAAATTAAAGATGAATCCAGGACGTTTCATTCCCATGTCAAGAATCTCTGTTGCTTTCGCTTCTAAGATTTCCCATGGTGCAAGTAAATAAGAGGGATCAAGGTTTCCTTGCAACGTTTTTGTCAACCCGCGTTCGCGTGCTTCGTCGATCGACAGACGCCAATCAAGTCCAACGACGTCGAGCGGTAAATCATGCCACTCTTCTGCTAAGTGACTTGCACCGACACCAAACATAATCATCGGAACGCCCGTTTCTTTTAATTCCGTGAAAATCCGCTCCATTGTCGGTTTGATGTAGAGAACATAATCTTTCTGACTTGTCGTTCCGACCCATGAATCAAAAATCTGAAACGCTTGAATCCCAGCATCAACTTGAGCTTTAATGTAGTCAATCACCATGTCTCCGAGTTTCTCCATTAATGCATGCCATACATCCGGATGTCCATACATCAATGCTTTCGTTTTATGGTAGCCTTTTGAAGGTCCACCTTCAATCATATAGCTCGCAAGTGTAAACGGTGCGCCTGAAAACCCAATCAATGGTACTTCTAATCGTTCCCGTAATAACTTGATGGTCTCGAAGATATATGGAATATCTTCTTTTTTAAACGGTTGTAGCGCCTGTACATCTTCCATCGTTTGAATCGGATTCGCGATGACCGGACCGATGCCACTTTTAATTTCAACATCAACACCCATAGATGGTAATGGCGTCATGATGTCTTTGTACAGAATCGCTGCGTCAACACCAAGTTGTTTAACCGGCAATTCAGTGACGTATGCACATAGTTCTGGATCATGTGTGATCTCGAACAGCGTACGCGTCTTTTTAATTTCACGATATTCCGCTTGATAACGACCTGCTTGTCGCATGTACCAGACAGGTACGTGGCCCACTTGTTCGCCACGGACCGCCCGTAAAAACGTATCATTGAAGTTTTTCATCATAACTACCCCTTTATACTCTTACTAACGCCCCAAAATAACGTACGATAAGTTTGTGAACACAGAAACATTATATCTGAAATGAAGAAGTCTGTGCCAATAAATCGGTTACAAAATTACAGTTCCTTATCCAGTTCATTAAATGTTCACCGTTTCTTGTAAAGACCAAACGCAGCATTCAATTGTCCCCGAATTAAATCAGTTCGTTGCTGCTCCGTTACTTTCCGCTCTTTTTCACGGATTTCATGCGTCCGCCAACCATCTTCGATTTTTTCTGCAACTTCAACTAGTCGTTCAATATCTGTAAATGAATATTTTCGTGTTTTCCCGTTCGTACGCTCCGGGAAAATAAGTTTCCGCTCCTCATAGTAACGAATCTGACGTTCCGATAACCCTGTCAATTCACAGACAATCCCGATCGACATCACTTTCTTTTCACGGTAACTCATCTTCGTCACTCCTTTTGATAAAAATACCATGTCAGATTTTCTGACACAAGTCGTTCCTTAAAAACAATTTCCGTTTAAAGTAAACACATACTTTAAATTGATAAAGGAGGAACGACGATGAATCTTGAAGAAATGATCATTTCAGTTGATACGTTTTATGTCTTATTCGCTACGCTACTCGTCTTTACGATGCAAATCGGTTTCCTATTACTTGAAACGGGAATGTTACGCGCCAAAAATGCAGGGCACGTCGCCGTCAAACAGCTCATTAGTTTTTCCGTCGCCGCGTTAGCTTTTTGGGCGATTGGGTTTGGACTGACGTTCGGAGACGGACCTGGTCTAATCGGAACGGAAGGATTCTTCTTACAAGGAGGGTTCTCAAGTCTCGACTGGTCAAATGTTACAATCGATGTTAAGTTCCTCTTCCAACTCTCATTCGTCGCTGTTTCCTTAGCGATTGCCTGGGGCGGGTTTGCTGAACGAGCTAAACTATCTGTTTATCTGCTGTTCGGAACATTCTTTGTCGCCATCATTTATCCAATCATCGCTCGCTCCGTTTGGGCAGGTGGTTTCCTCGGTTCACTCGGTATGCAAGACTTCGCCGGTTCGACCGTCGTCCACTTACAAGGTGGAATCGCCGCTCTCGTCGCCGCGTTAATTTTGAAAAAGCGGATTGGCGCTGAAAAAACGCCGCTCCTTGGTCACAACGTCATCTATTCTGTCGTCGGCGCCTTCATTCTTTGGTTATGCTGGTTCGGCTTCAACGCTGGATCGACATTGACGATTGCCGACGGGTTCTTCAGTTATGTCGCCTTGACGACGTTACTTGCGACAGCTGCCGGCGCACTCGGCGCACTCGCCATTTCTTTCTGGCATCGTCGCGTGGCAGACATTCCTTCTATCATCAATGGCGTACTCGCAGCACTCGTCGCGATCACTGCAGCCTGTGCATTTGTTGAGCCGTGGGGTGCCGTCGTCATCGGTTTCCTCGCAGGTATCATCACGTACGGAACAAGCATTTTACTCGCGCGCCGTGTCGATGATCCATTATGTGCCTTCTCTGTTCACGGTGTCGCCGGGATTTGGGGAACACTTGCTACCGGGTTCTTCGCCTCACCACGCCTCGTTGAAATCACAGGGATTGGACAAGCTGGATTATTCTACGGGGGTGGATTTGGTCAACTCGGTGTCCAAGCACTCGGTGTTGTCTTCGCCGTCGTCGTCGTCAGTGTCTTAAGTTATGCTTTCCTCAAACTCCTCGATGTAACGATCGGTCTTCGGATCACGCGAGAAGATGAACTCCGCGGACTTGATGTCGCTGAACACGGACAAGCTTCCTATGACCTCCCCGCTCCAATCAGTAAAGAACTAAAAGCAACGTACGATGCTGAAACTTCTGAAAAAGTGAATTAAGCTCTCGCTTTCTTAAACAAGAAACTAACCCCCGATTTCTCGTGCCTACTTAGGAACGAGAAATCGGGGGTTAGTCTGTCATACATTACATTTCATTTTCTGAGATACATTTCACTAACGGCAATGGCGATGATTGCCCCAATCAAGACGATAGGTTGTCCGTTCATTAACATAGCGATTAATGCTAATGCGATAATCTGAAGGATTGACGCGACCCGAATGACTTTTTTACGAGAGCTATTCGCATCTCCAAAAGGCAACAAGCGCGTTAAGAGGTGTGAGTCAATCGCTCGTGTGAACGGTGCCAATTGGAAACTTGTCAAACCACTGAAGGCAGGAATTGCAAACGTGACAAGCCATGGATTATCTTTTCCGAGCCAGATGAAGACTGCTCCAATCAATGTAAGCCGAACAATCAATCCAATTCCGTCTGTGCTACGAATGAGTTGCTTCATGTAAAGGTAGTCGAACGTTTGTTTTTTATCAAATTGAATTTTTTCGACGAGTTGACTTAAGATACGGCGTTGTTTATACGTCTTCGATAAGCGTGGAACATCGACGAACCAGTTCGCAATCCGATAGAAACGATCACGCGACTCTTGCTCGATTGCAATCCATTCCATCAGTGGTAACTGCTGATATTTTTTTAGGTGCAGCGTGACGAGCAGTAAGCTCGTAATCACTATACTGAAAATCGGCATGTCAATCATCACTAAAACCCCTGCACCCACTGCATGCAGAACGACAAGTCGGTGCGGAATCGCTTCTAGTTTCGATAGGTTCGCGCTCGCACCAATCATCGCGAGAGCGAAAAATAATACGATCATCTCAAGCGGACTCGTTGATTCCGTTCTTACATAAAGGACAGCGATTGCTAAAAACGGAATGACAACTCGAACCATTCCTAAAAAAGCATTGTACAGTCGGACCCGCTTCATATAAGAACTAAGTTGCGGCAAGTTCGGCAATAAAAATACTTGGTCAGCTTCGACTAAGAACGTTCGTGCCGTCCGATAAAAGGCGATGATAATGAATAAACCGCCCATCAGCAGATTTCCAGGAAAGTCGCCATTGATTTGATTCAGAAACCGCCCATAGACGACGAGAGCATATAATACGACGAAGTAGACCGTAAATAACAACCCACCGTTCGCCATGTACTTCGTGTACTTGGTCATTTCCGACATCGCAGCTTGATAGCGTTCTCGCCATAAGGTAGCACTCGTCATCCTTCTGCCTCCTCAATGGCAGCTACATAAATGTCATCAAGCGAACTATCCGTTAAATCAAAACGTTTCCGCAATTCCTCGGTCGTCCCCTCTGCTGCGATATGTCCATCGTGAAGGAGAATAAATCGATTACAATGCCGCTCCGCAGTCTCTAAAATATGTGTGGACATTAAAATACCTTTTCCATCGGTTTTTAATTCACTAAAAATATTCAACAATTCCCGGATCGCTAGTGGATCGAGACCAACAAACGGTTCGTCAACAATCAATAACTCACTGCCTGTGATTAAAGCACAGAGAATCATCGCCTTTTGTTTCATTCCTTTAGAAAATACACTTGGAAACCATTCCAGCTGTTTCGTCATCCGCAATCGCTCTGTGTAATGTTCGATTCGTTCTTGTGCTGTTTTCTCATCGACATCATACCCTTGCGCCATTAAGCGAAGGTGCTCTCGAAGAGTCAACTGTTCGTATAACATCGGCTGTTCCGGGATGTATGCCACTTGTTTCCGGTACGTTTGTTCATCAGCTGACAGACTGACACCGTTAATCAAGATTTCACCTGACTTAATGGGTAACAATCCTAATATGTGCTTAATCGTCGTCGATTTCCCGGCACCATTCAATCCAATCAGTCCAACTAACTCCCCTTGCTTTACTGCTATATCAATATGATGCAACACTGTTTTCGATCCATATCCACCTGAAAGATCTTTAATTTCTAATAACAAATCTAGCCACTCCTCTCATTAACTATCCTAGACAATTCATCCTTGTTTTTCTACTGTTGATGATTTTTTTTAAAAGAAAAGGTTTCAATACATCTTATTACGGCAATTACTCTAAGTGTAATCGTTACATCAATATATGAAAAACGATTTACAAAAATTGAAAGTGTATGTCACATCAAACGTTTTATAGAGAAGTAACTGGTCTAATCGTCTAGCTATCTTATCTACTTGTATTGTTTTACTTCTCATCAAAAATTACGTTTATGAGTCATTCATTTTCAAAGTGTTTATAACAACCTGAAAACAGGTAAATCTAAGTATGAAAAGGAGTGCTTCAAATGGGATTCTTATGGGCTTTAATCGTTGGTGGACTAATCGGTTGGGTAGCAAGTTTAATCATCGGGAAAGACGTTCCTGGTGGCATCATCGGTAACATCATCGCTGGTTTCATCGGCGCAATCATCGGACAGTCAATCTTCGGTTCAATGGGACCTGATCTTGCCGGGTTCGCAATCATTCCTGCAATCTTAGGTGCAATCATCTTAATCTTCATCGTGTCATTGATTCTTCGTGCCATTCGCAAGTAATCATTATCATCGAATAACAATTTAAATTAGAGGAGTGTTTTTAAATGGGATTTTTATGGGCTTTAATCGTCGGCGGTTTAATTGGTTGGGTAGCGAGCTTAATCATCGGGAAAGACGTACCGGGCGGCATCATCGGTAACATCATCGCAGGTTTCATCGGTTCAATGATCGGACAAGCCATCTTCGGGGACATGGGACCTTCTATCGGCGGTTTCGCGGTAATTCCTGCAATCATTGGTGCAATTATCTTAATCTTCATCGTGTCACTCGTTCTTCGTTCAGTAAATAAAAAGTAAGTAGCAGTAACCACTAAAACTAGTAATTCAAAGGAGTGTTTTTAAATGGGATTTTTATGGGCTTTAATCGTTGGCGGTTTGATTGGTTGGGTAGCGAGCTTAATCATCGGGAAAGACGTACCGGGCGGCATCATCGGTAACATCGTCGCAGGTTTCATCGGTTCAATGATCGGACAAGCCATCTTCGGGGACATGGGACCTGACCTTGGTGGATTCGCGATCATTCCTGCAATCATCGGTGCAATCATCTTAATCTTCATCGTATCGTTGATTCTTCGTTCAGTAAACAAAAAATAAGTAACAGTAACTACAACTACTAATTCAGAGGAGTGTATTTTAATGGGATTCTTATGGGCTTTAATCGTCGGCGGTTTAATTGGTTGGGTAGCGAGTTTAATTATCGGGAAAGACGTTCCTGGCGGCATCATCGGTAACATCGTCGCTGGTTTCATCGGTTCAATGATCGGACAAGCCATCTTCGGAGACATGGGACCTTCTATCGGCGGTTTTGCAGTCATTCCTGCCATCATCGGTGCAATCATCTTAATCTTCATCGTATCACTCGTTCTTCGTTCAGTTCGTAAACGGTAATAAAAACTAATTACTTGAGACCTTATTCAAACTAAAAAAGGAGTGTTTTAAATGGGATTCTTATGGGCTTTAATCGTCGGTGGTATCATTGGTTGGTTGGCAAGTCTTATTCTTGGTAAAGACGTTCCCGGTGGTATCATCGGTAACATCATCGCAGGTTTCGTCGGGGCCATGATCGGTCAAGCTCTCTTAGGTGACTGGGGACCAGTTATCGGAGGATTTGCGATTATTCCAGCATTACTCGGAGCAATCATCTTGATTCTAATCGTTTCGTTCATTCTTCGTGCAGTGAACAAAAAATAATAAATGAAAGCACCGGTAACAGACTCGAAGTTCTCAAAGTCGTTACCAGTGCTTTTTTTGTACCATCAGCGCAATTCTAACCACATTTTATCCGAACGCTCGATTACTCTTTTTTCTGACCGTAAGTTAAGCCACCCTAGTATATCTTCAAAGAAGCTCGTCGGGTACTCCCAGACGGTCCCGATCGATTCATTACTTTTCGATTCCGGTTTACCGGCGACTGCTTCAAGCTCAGACGGCGTCTTATTTAAATCAATCATGATGCTTTTTACATCATTGTTTGCATACGTCACTTCAAAACCGTCGTACACTGCACGATTTGCTACATTTGATGCGGGAGGACCAAATTCTTTTTCAACAGAAGAATGGTTCTCATCCAAATAAGCTGTCATCGCGTCGATCGACTTGCCTGTTCTTGCCTCGACTTCAGTTTCTAACAATTTTTCGATGTCTAATCCATACTGCTCCGTGACGTCTGGTTTGATTTGCTTCGCCAACTTAAACGTTACTTCCGTTGTTTTTTCGTCTCCCAGTTGAACGGTTTGACGGTCTCGTCCCGTCTTACCATTGGCTTCGACACTTGCAAGTACATCGTACTCACCCGGAAAACGTTTGATTTTCAACGGCTCATCCTCCTGGACGCCTACTTCTTCATCATCTATGAAGACGGTCGTCTCTGGTACATCACTCGTTACTTGAAGTAGCTGTTTATTTAGATGAAGCACATATTCGTCATACCAAAAGCGCCCTGCTGTTTTTTTTAGCTCGAACAAATCCTGTTCATTTTTCTCTGCTGTAGGTTCAGGGTAGTTTCGCTGATCGGCTTTAATCTCCGCCGCTGCTCGGCTGAGACGTCCATCCTCTGCCTGAAACCATTTCATCAAACGAGTTGCTTCCGCAATCGATACGACCTGATCATCTTCATAGACGAGTTTTTGGAACGCAGCCCGATCCTGATCGTTCACGGCTTTCACAAAAACAGCTTCTGTACGCTCTCGCTCAGCAGCCGGCTTGATTTGGCTTACGTACCCCCAGACTCCCCCTGCAACTAAGAGGAGAACGATTCCGATGATGAGCAAACGCTGATTTCGTTTTTTCCTTCGTTCATGTAACGTCATACGAGACGGCATCGTGAGTTCCCTACTTTCTTTAATCTTGTGTATCTAAGTGTAAAAACGTTTGATTACGTTGTCAATCACACTTAAGATGGAGATAATTCTATTTTTATAAAAGGAGTAATCCCTATGCAAAAAGATAACTGTATTTTCTGCAAAATTGCTAAGCACGAAGTACCTAGCCATAAAGTCTTTGAAAATGATGAGGTTCTTGCATTCCTCGATCTTTCTCAAGTTACGAAAGGTCATACATTAGTCATTCCAAAACAACATGCAGATCACGTATACGATTTATCCGTCGAAGATGCTCAATCAGTCTTTGCCGTTGTTCCGGAAATTAGTCGTGCCTTACAAAAGGAAACACAAGCTGCTGGCATCAACATTCTATCGAACACGGGCAAGGTCGCTGGACAGTCCGTATCACACTTTCATATTCATTTAATCCCACGGCATGATAAACATGATGGTTTTGGCGCAAAATGGGAAGTTCATAATGAAGACTACACGGCTGAAGAGCTTGCCATTTTAGCAAATTCAATCTCGACTCACCTGTAAAAAGACCTTCGAATGCATTATTCCATACACCCTTTTTTAGAAATATTGTCAAAATAGGTTTCCAATATCGGATTTTCGGTAAAATAATATGAAACAAATATTTTAATATTAAAGAAGGAGGTAAACTATGTCGAAGCGTCCCCAACGTAACTGGGTCGCTTTTGGTGCTACGCTGTCGCTTGTGACTTTTTACGGTTTGAAGGCGCTTCGCCAAGGTACTAAAAGTGACTCTTCGAATGGTAAACAACGTCGAAATTCTTATTCTACAATCGTAACGAACGTGCAGGATTTAACACAGGAGGGCAAGAACTTAATAGAGACAGCTAAAATTTCCGGTACAACCTTCAAAGATGAAGTTACGAAAGATGTCTCTGTGTATCAAGCCGAGATTCAAGAATCCATTTCGCGTATCCAAGAATTAGCTGATGAGGCGAAACAAGATGCGGATCACCTCTCTCCTCAAAAGTAAGGTCCATTGCTTCGATTTGTTTTTTGTATAGTTTGCATTTTGCGTTTTTTAGCCATCGTCACCTTTCGAAAGGATGAGTCAGATATGGAACATGAAAAATTATATCCTGGACAAGAAGCACTGTTATACAGTCATAAAATTGTCCAGCTGAGCAAAGCACTATGGAAAACGGTAGAAAAAGATTGGCAAAATTGGATTAAGCCCTTTGATTTAAACATCAATGAGCATCATATCCTCTGGATTTCACATGCTTTAGGTGGTGCTTCGATTTCTGAGATCGCGAAGTACGGTGTCATGCACGTTTCAACGGCGTTTAACTTCTCTAAAAAATTAGAAGACCGTGGTCTGTTGACATTCTCGAAGAAAGAGACGGATAAACGAAATACGTACGTCCAGCTTACACCAGCCGGCGAAACGTTATTACTTGAAACCATTCAAGCGTTCCGCCCGGAAGAGAATGGTGTCTTCCGTGCCTCACTCCCGCTTCAAGAATTATACGGGAAGTTTCCTGAGCTGACGGACATCTCTGCGATCGTTCGTCGTCTATACGGAGACAGTTTCATGGATATCTTCGCTGAAACGTCGAAAATGATTACAGAAGAAGCTGATCGTCGCCCGCAAGACCCTGTCATCGATTCAATCAAAAAGGCATGAATTCGTTTAGTATTTGAAGAGCTAGCGTTCTGGCCGATGCCTAGAGCGCTTTTTTTGATTGCGGTCATATTACTAGCCAATGTCAAACATCGCTTCCCCTTCACAATTTCCCATAAAAATAGTCATCAACGCGGATCGTGTATGTGATAGCATAGAAAAGAGCAAACATCTTTTGAAAAGGTGTGCAGCTGTCAACCTAGCCAGGATATGATATGATAGAACGGTTGAAATAAATGGTAAATTAGGGGTGTATGTATGAAGAAGAAATTTTTAAGTGCAGCAGCAGTCGCAAGTGTTTTCACACTAGCAGCGTGTGGGTCAAATGATGAAGCCGTCATCAACTATAAAGGTGGCGAAGTGAACAAGGCTGATGTCCAGGAAGAGGCCTATGAAAAAGCGGGTGCGCAAATCGCTTTCCAACAAACAATGAACGAGCTTCTTGAAAAAGAATATGGCAAGAAAGTAACGGATAAAGAAGTAGAGGCAGAAGTCAAAAAAACAAAAGACCAATTCCCGGATGAAGAGCAATTCAACTCTACATTGGAAACAGCCGGTATTAAAAGTGAAAAAGAATTCGAAAAAGTTCTTCGCACACAAATGCTCTTAACAGAAGCAAAATCTGCAAAATCTAAAGTAACAGATAAAGAAATTGAAGAACGTTTCGATCAAGAAAAAGTTGAAGTAAAAGCAAGCCATATTCTTGTCGAAAAAGAATCAGAAGCAAAAGCAATCAAAAAAGAGTTAGATGACGGTGGAGACTTCGCAAAAATCGCGAAAGAGAAATCGACAGATACAGGTAGCGCTACGAAAGGTGGAGACCTCGGTTACTTCACAAAAGGTAAAATGGTCGAGGAATTCGAAACGTATGCCTTCAAAGATGGCGTTGAAGGTAAAATCTCTGATCCAATCAAAACACAATTCGGTTACCACATCATCAAGGTAACGGATCGTAAAGAGAAAAAAGATTTCACACTTGAAAAAGAAAAAGACCGGATCAAAAAAGAACTTGCTGAAGAAAAAGCAGCTCAAGTCAATCCGAACGATATCTACCGTGCATTGATGAAAGAATACGATGTCAAAATCGAAAATAAAGACTTTAAAGACGCATTTGATCTCGATAAACAAGAACAAGAACAAATGCAGCAACAAATGATGCAACAACAGCAGTAATCAAAAAACGCCGATGATTCCGTTTTCTATACGGAGTCATCGGCGTTTTCTATACATATTTTCTGAGCATGGCGACCAAGTGCGTAGATGAAGCAACTCCCCCGCCTGAAGAAAGCACATGTGCGAAAGCGTGATTCCTTTTTAAGTCCGCTCTTTTTTGATCAACGAATGGGCGCACGTTCGTATTGCTTCGGAAGGATGACCTCATCATGGAGTTCTGCCGCTGCATGATGAACCCAGTACGGTTGCCGTAAGAGTTCACGTGCGAGTAATACGACATCAGCACGTTGACTCCGTAAAATCTCTTCTGCCATCGTTGCTGTCGTAATTAATCCAACTGCCCCTGTCTTGATTCCTGTCGCTTGCTTGAGCTCTGCAGCATAGGGAACTTGATAACCAGGGTATACGTCTGGAACTGCATTAGCGACGACGGCACCGGAGCTACAATCGAGTAAATCGATACCTCGTTCTACTAATGCTTGCGCGAGTGGAATATAGTCCGTCGCTGTCATTCCACCCGGTGCGTGATCAGCTGCTGAAATCCGGACCCATAGTGAGATATCCGATTTTGCTTGGATGCCTTCGATGATTTCAAGTAAGAAACGCATCCGGTTTTCAAGCGATCCGCCATACTGATCGTTTCGCTCATTTGATAACGGTGATAAAAATGTATTGATTAGATAGCCATGTGCCCCATGTAATTCAATGAAATCGTACCCTGCTTGTTCAACGCGTAATGCTGCATCGATAAATTGTTGCTGAATTTTTTTAATGTCTTCTATAGATAACTCGGCTGGACTTCCATATGAATCATCAAAGGCAATCGGACTCGGTGCGACAGGCGGACGTGCTGTCGTACTTTTCCGTCCCGCATGTGCTAGTTGTACGCCAGCTTTCGCCCCTGCTGCTTGTACTTGCTCCGCAATCCGTCGTAAGCCTTCAATTTGCGAATCTGACCAAATTCCTAAATCGCCTGCTGAAATCCGTCCGTCAGGTGTCACAGCTGTCGCTTCTAACATGACACCTCCGACACCCCCTACTGCGCGGGACGCGTAATGTGTCACGTGCCAATCCGTCACCTTACCGTCTTCTTTCGCGCTATACATACACATCGGTGCCATGATGACACGATTACGAAACGTCACATTCCCAATTTCGATTGCTTCGAATAACTTTGCCTTCATTTTATTCTCCCCCTACCGCTGATTATAATTTTGGTCGATAAAACGAACGGTTGTCGAGTGCAAACGAACGTTCAGAGAATTGTCCTGGTTCCACGTATTCAAGAAGACGATCCATCATCGTCATTCGTGCATCCAAGTTATCAATTAAAAATAACACTTCTGCTTCGCGCATTTGAGGTGCTACTGCCGATCCCCACTCAGGACGACCGTGATGACTGAGCACTAGATGTTGTAAGACCGTCAACACTTCAGCATCAATCTCGAGTTCTGCTCCGACTTTTTCAAGTTCTGCGACCATTAATGAAATATGACCGACAAGTTTTCCAGGAAGCGTATACTCTGGCGTGACAGGATCTGATAACTCTTTTATTTTTGCATAATCATGTAACACGACACCTGCTACGAGTAGATCGCGATTCAATGTCGGATAGAGCTTCGCGATTTGATCGGCAAGCTTCAGCATCGACAGTACGTGGTACGATAACCCTGAATAGAACGCATGGTGGTTCTTAACAGCCGCCGGATGCGTAAAGTAGGCATTAAAGTTTTTAGTAACAAGGTGTTTGACGATTTTTTTCATATCCGCTTGTTGAATCGACTCGATGTACTGGAGTACTTCTGTTTCGATTTGTTCCCGCGGGAGCGGTGCTGCCTGAATGTACTCTTCAACATTGGTCTCATCGAGTACCGTAATTTGTTTTAGTTTCAACTGGGTCCGGCCGCGATAATCCATCACTTCACCTGCCGCATGGACGATGAACTTAGGGGCATACTTTTCGACATCACTCGTATCCCACATCTTCGTCTCAATTTCACCTGTCTTATCTGCTAAAATCAATGTGAGATATGGTTTGCCGTTCGCCGCGATGCCTTTCATCGACTGCTTAATCATCACACGTTGATCCAGCATTTCTCCAACTGCCAGTTGTCCAATACCTTTCATTTCACAACACGTCCTTTATTTTAGAAGTTAATCGTATCTTTAATATTTTTCATTATGCTTACTGCAATTCACTTATTTATTCTACTATATGGGAGCCTTAAACATGAAATTCGATTCGCACTTTAACTGGTACCGCTACATGACTGTATCAGACTATGACCAACAACTACATAATGAAGAGACCGTCAGTCCCTCAAAAATTGAGTGGGTTCGTCAGCTTCGTACAAAAGATGTCAACTTTACCCGAGCAGAACTCGGTGTCTTATACGGTTCAATCGTGACTTGGCAAAATCCTGATGATAAAAGCGACCGTCGCTTCATCTGCTATTACATCACGCCAACTGAACTCATCACGATCGGACTCTCTGAACATATTATGTCACTGGCTGCACCGTTTGACTCAAAAACAGCTTTTGATGCCTTTTATCAAAATTAGGCGAGAATACGCCCACTTCTAAACGAAGTGAAAGTGGGAGATGAATCGCCAGCCTGCTTTTCGGGTATATTCCCTTTGAAGGAGGTGAAAAATGGTGTTGACACACAAGGCCTACAAATTCAGAATCTATCCGACAAAAGAGCAGGAAATCCTGATCGCGAAGACCATCGGTTGTTCGCGCTTCGTCTTCAATCACTTCTTGGCGAAGTGGGATGAGACATACAAAATGACAGGAAAAGGACTGTCTTACGGTTCTTGTTCGAAAGAAATTCCGATGTTGAAGCAGGCGTTCGACTGGCTAAAAGAAGTCGATAGCACATCTGTGCAGACAAGCGTCAAACATCTTGCCGATGCCTTTGACCGCTTCTTTAAGAAGCAGAACGAACGGCCTCGCTTCAAGTCAAAGTGCAACCCTGTTCAATCGTATAAGACGAACATTCAGGGCAATTCTCAACTTCCCGAAGTCTCGATCGTTGGTGCCAAAATCAAAATTCCAAAGCTGAAGTGGGTGCGCTTCGCTAATTCGAGGCAGGTCGTCGGACGCATCTTGAACGCGACCATCCGGCGTAACGCTTCAGGAAAACACTTCGTCTCCCTGCTCGTCGAGCAGGAGAGCAACGAAATACCGAAGACGGGCTCATCCGTCGGCGTCGATGTCGGATTGAAGCACTTCGCCATCCTGTCGGACGGTACGGTGTACAAGAACGACCGTTACTTCCGTTCGCTTGAGAAGAAGCTGGCGCGTGAGCAACGCAAGCTTTCTCGTCGTCAACGGTTGGCCCTGGACAAGAAAGTAACACTTTCCGAGGCGAAGAACTATCAGAAGCAGAAGCGCAAGGTCGCCCGCATCCACGAAAAGATTGCCAACAGGCGAACCGATTTCCTGCACAAGGTATCGACCGAAATCGTTAAAAACCACGACGTCATCGGGATTGAGACCTTGCAGGTGAAGAACATGCAGAAGAATCGCAAGTTGAGCAAGTCCATCTCCGAGGTCAGTTGGTCAGAGTTCTTCCGCATGCTCGAATACAAAGCGGAATGGTACGGGAAGACCGTCGTCAAGGTCGCCAAGACCTTTGCTTCCAGCCAACTGTGCTCCAGTTGCGGACATCAACACAAAGACGTGAAACATCTTGGATTGCGTGAATGGACATGTCCGAGTTGCGGCATCCATCACGACCGGGATGTGAACGCAGGATTGAATCTTAAACAAGAAGCAGAACGCCTCTTAGCTTCTTCAACCGTCGGGACGACGGGGTTAGCCTGATCAATTTTCGACCGTTAGGTCGGATCACTCAGGAATCCCCCCACCTCTAAGAAAAGCGTAGGTGGAGGTAGTTCAAGCGATTCTTTCGTTACAAATGAATACGTACTTTTCAGGCATCGATGACTTTGAAACGGAACTCTTTTCTCGACAAGATGAACTCCGGGGCAACATCAATGAGAATTCACTCGATAGCATCTTTGCTTTACGCGATACAATTGAGAACTGGTCTGACTTAATCGTCCCTTTTCAAGAATTGATTCTCGCAGGCCAAGAAGCCTTCGTCGCAGTCACTGATTTTGAACACCATCTTCCGTTTCGCCTTGCCAAACGGCGTTTCGAGCGTTTATTGATGTTGATTGAACACTATCAAAAGGATATTGAGGTTCTGCTCGATTTATCGACGACTGTTTCAAACTTCAGAGGAAATGAAATCATGAAAGCCCTGACGATTTTCACGGCTGTCGCAACTCCGATGATGGCCCTCGGTGCGATTTGGGGCATGAACTTCAAGAACATGCCCGAACTCGACTGGAAATATGGTTACGCCGGTGCGCTCACCCTCATCTTGATTACGACTGGCGGAATCTTTTATTGGATGAAATGGCGTGGATGGCTTGGTGCGCTCGTTCGCATGCCTAAAAAACGAACAAAAAAATAGATGTAGGAACATAAGTTCGTTATACTGATTTTATCATACTTACTTTTAGGAAGGAGCTGACTTTGATGGGACGAAAAATCATTCATATCGATATGGACGCTTTTTACGCTTCTGTCGAACAACGCGATCGCCCTCACTTAAAGGGTGTTCCTGTCATCGTCGGTGGCCCTCCTCATGCACGTGGAGTCGTCGCGACGTGTTCCTATGAAGCACGGAAGTACGGTGTCCACAGCGCGATGCCATCTCGTCGTGCCTTTCAGCTTTGTCCGCGTGCCGTCTTCATTCGTCCCCGATTCGACGTCTATCGTGCGGTTAGTGCGCAAATCATGGAACTGTTTCTTGAAGTCACACCGCTTGTCGAACCATTATCACTCGATGAAGCGTACCTCGATGTGACGGAGAATAATTTAAATATGCCGAGTGCGACCCACATCGCAGAGTATATTCTTGCTGAAATCAAACGCCGGACGGACTTGACGGCATCCGCTGGTGTCTCTAATTCGAAGCTCGTCGCAAAAATTGCTTCCGGTTATCAAAAACCGAACGGCTTAACCGTTCTTCCGCCTGAGGAGGTACTTCCCTTTTTGTCTTCTTTACAAATCGGTGACTTGCATGGTGTTGGGAAAGTCACAGAGCAGACGCTTCGAAAACATGGATTTGAGACCGTCGCTGATATCCAACAGTCACCGGTCGAAGAACTCCGCGGGTTACTCGGTCGGGACCGTGGAACAGAATTGTATACGATGGCCCACGGTGAAGACGAACGGTTAGTCCGTCCCCACCGTGAGCGCAAATCGATTGGATCTGAAACGACCTTCGAAGAAGATACGGAAGATATTGATACGATTTTCGAAACCTTAAAGCGAGAGGCCCAATCTGTCGTCCGTAGTCTGCAACAAAAAGAACTCGTTTGTCGGACAGTCACCGTTAAGTGGAAAACAGAGACATTCCAATCACGTTCAAAACGTTTCACTTTTCTCGAAGAGACGAACGACGAAGATCGGTTACTCACGGTAACGACAAAATTATTTAATGAAATCGAATTCACGGGTCCGATTCGTTTAATCGGAATGAGTGTCAGTCATCTTGAAGTACCACCAAAGTCGAGACAATTAACGTGGCAAGATATTGACTCCTACTTGTAAAATGAATGACTATTCAGTACACTTGAATTAGTTATTTTACTAAAGGAGGAAGAGACATGCTCTATACACTTACTGTATTCGCGGACCGTGGAGAAACTTTACTCGATGATACGTTTGAATCACCTAACGATTCAGATGCAAGGGAGGAAGGGATCCGTCGTCTCAAAGAAGGAAAGTTCGAACATAAAGGCGCCCGCGTCACGCGTGCCGGTAAATTAATTCATTTCGAGCGTGCTTATTTACCTAAAATTGTGCCTGTTGCAGGCAGTTCAACATAAGTTCTTATTGAAATCAGAGTCATCTATGTACAAATTAAGAGGAACGCGACGAAAAAGAAAGAATCTTCTATTGTCTAATGCCACTTTGTCTACACACCGAGAGCCCCGGACATTGTCCGAGGCTCTGTTTACATCTTATTGCACGTCGTCTTGATTTTGCTCCATCATTGGCGCATAAAGTTCTTCGAGCGGCTTCATGATGATTTGAGTAACTTCCGTCAACATCGTATGCATCCGTTGTTCTTCTTGCATCAATTGACTGATGAGTGGATTGTTTTGAACTTCCAACATTTTTGCTTGAGCTGAAGCCATATCGTCAGGTGTGATTTCTTCACCTTCCATTTGCTTTTGTTGAAGCTCAAGTTGAACGTTACGGAATGAAGCAAACAGTTCATTCGATGCTGGATCAGCGTTCACTTGTGTGTATAAATCTTGTAATGTTGTGTACTCCGGAGTTTCTCGCAGTGCACGTTCGAGCGTATAGGCGTGGTCATACAAATTTGTTTCAGACATATTAAAACCCTCCAATTTAGTTAAGCAATCACGATGATTGCTTGTATCATCCCAATTAAACCACCTAACAGTCCTCCAAGCCAAGTGATAGCCCGGAATTCCTTCCGAGAAATCGATAAGACGATTTCTTCGAGATACTGTGTATCGAGTAGGTCGACCTCATCACGCACAATCGATTCGACGTCGAGTGTCGTCATGATTCGTTCTGCGTGTTTCACCGCTTGGTCAATCAACCGGTCGACAATCACCGGAACGAACTCGGTCCGCACTTTCTCATCAAACCGGCCGAGATAATGGTGTAATGGCTTATCCAACGTTTCTGTTAGTGGAATCCGGTTGATGATTTCCGATTTGACGCGTTCGATGACTTGTTTCTCTAACTCTTCATCAAGGAGTGTATGAATCGGACGTTCCATCACTTGTTCGATTTCTTTCTCGACCATTTCAGTAATGAACTGACGCGTCGACTCTCCTTGTAATACCCGTTTGATTTCAGGTTGAATCATCTCCACCAAATTGATATTCGCAAGTAACATCCCGAACATTCCGCCTCCAAGTTTTCCTTGGATGAATCCGGCGGCCGTCTCCTCTAATTTCATCTTCCCTTCTGGACTATCAAAATAAACATCCGTTTGTTTTAACAATGCATCTACGACGTCAGGGATTGCTTCCTTGACTTTTAAGACTCCGCCTTCGCCGATGACTTCTTGAATCGTTGAGTTTTTCAGATGAATCACGCCGTCCATCAATTCATGTTCAAGCGTCTGTTCGATTTTTTTTCGCAATTGTTCTTCCGGTTGATTGACGAAGCGGCCGATCACTTCTCGAATCGTGACGGTTGAGTGTACCCATTTCATGAGTTCGGTCGTGACAAGATTTGTAACGGCCTCGTGCATCGCAGGTTGTCGAAGGCGTTTCCCGATTCCTTCAGGGGTCACTAAATGCTTGACAACGGTCCGTCCGAGATTGGCTGCTAGTTCATCGCGCCGTTTCGGAATTAGACCTGGTGTAAAAGGAATCCGGTACTTTCCGATATATTTTGCTTCTAGCGGTCGAAATAACATACGAATCGCAAGATGGTTCGTGACTGCACCGATTGTTGCACCTAATACAATCATTCCGATGATTTTTAAGATGGTCATGAATTCGATTTGCATAGCTCATCGTTCCTTCCGAATTTAGTATTGTGGTAAAGTCTGAGTATCACTTTTTATGTAGGAGAGATGTAACGTGCTACAGCAATTGATTTCCTTATTCAAAGATCAGTTATCGACAGACCCCACGGTATATTGCATGGATAATTATAGCGTATATCAGTTAGCGGATGGACTTCGTTTCGGAATCGAAAGTTCCGCGTTGTCCGGGCGTGAAATCGACTTATTGAATTTAATCGCAGAACGCGTCGTCGTTTCAGCATCAACCGATACAACTTACTGGCATCAGCGTCTGGAATTATCGAGCGCCGTCGAGCACGAACCCTTCCGGATGACCCATTTCTTATTCAATCAACTCGATGATCGGACGACTGAAGATCTCGAACAGCTATTGACTTCTTTTTTCGACTCCTCGAGCATCTTTGTCCCCTTGACGACGACTCGACTGCTTGTCATTGAACGAGATGAGTTAGTGAGCGAACATGATTTAAATGACTTATTCACAGCTTTACAATCTGATTTTCTAACAGATGGAAAAGTATTAATCGGTCAACGCCGAATAAATGGAGATATCGCAGTCCAGTTCCGTCTAGAACAAGCAGCCCTTAACCTGCTTCCGTTCCGTGTCGAACGTTTCTTACCTGCCCTCACACGACTCGCTCTTTTATCGGAAACGGTCCGTGACGAGCTGACAGATCGCTTCATTGCACCACTCGAACCTGAATCGCGTGAGACGATTGATGCTTTCTGTCGTGCCAATCTGAATGTATCGTTGACAGCAAAACACTTATTTCTTCATCGTAACAGCCTTCAGTACCGACTTGACCGGTTGACAGAACAGACAGAAATCGATATTCGATCGTTTGAAGGTGCCGCCTTTTTATATACCTTGTTACTTCTAGCATAGTGCCCAAATGAAAACGGTTGCATTTCGTCATGTTGTCCATGTTCAGTTGATCCCTTTTCTTCTATACTAAGGATTGTAAGCGTTACATTACCCGATCACACTACTAGGAGGATATACACATGGCAGATATTCGTCTTGAACATATTGATAAAATTTATTCCGGCTCAGCAAAGGCCGTTGACGACTTTAACCTTCACATCCAAGACAAAGAATTCATCGTTTTCGTCGGACCATCAGGTTGTGGTAAATCAACGACACTTCGGATGATCGCTGGACTCGAAGAAATCTCGGGTGGAGATTTCATCATCGATGGTAAACGGATGAATGACGTCGCACCGAAAGACCGTGATATCGCAATGGTTTTCCAAAACTATGCGCTGTATCCACATATGAACGTGTTTGATAACATGGCATTCGGACTCAAGCTACGTAAGTTCCCGAAAGACGAAATCAAACAGCGCGTCGACAATGCGGCACGTATCCTTGGACTTGAAGAGTACCTCGAACGGAAACCAAAAGCATTATCAGGTGGACAGCGTCAACGTGTTGCAATCGGCCGTGCCATCGTTCGTGATGCAAAAGTCTTCTTGATGGATGAACCCCTCTCGAACTTGGACGCAAAACTCCGTGTTCAGATGCGTAAAGAAATCATCCAACTTCATAAACGTCTCGAAACGACGACGATTTATGTTACCCATGACCAAACAGAAGCGATGACGCTTGCGACGCGTATCGTCATCATGAAAGCAGGTCTCATTCAGCAGGTCGGCTCACCTAAAGAAGTATACGATCACCCAGATAACATGTTCGTCGCCGGATTCATCGGATCGCCTTCGATGAACTTCCTAACAGGCAAACTGGCTGACGATGGACTTTTCCACGTCACAGGGACAGAAGAGAAATTCGAAGTCCCTGAAGGCAAAATGAAAGTTCTCCGTGAACGCGGCTATACGAGCAAAGACCTCGTCCTCGGAATCCGTCCGGAAGACATTCATGCTGAATTGATTTATCAAGACACAAAAACAGCACACCGTTTCCCGGCACATATCGAAGTTTCCGAATTGATGGGTGCAGAATCGTATCTCTATTCCAAGGTAGGTAATCAAGCCTTCACAGCTCGTGTCGACTCACGCTCACACGTCGAGATGGGATCAGATCTCGACCTCTTCTTCGACATGACAAAAGCGCATTTCTTCGACGCTGCAACTGAAGCGACAATTCGTTAATTTCAACTGAATGTTTACTTTTCTAAGACTGTCTATTCGTGGGCAGTCTTTTTTATTGACAGACGTTCTTGTAACTTTGTATGATACTGCTTGTAGTCTTAAATTAATCCTATTCGAAAACTAGGAATTGAAATCATTTATTTTTAAAGGAGAGAGCGCTATGAAACACGGACTAAAGCTAGCAGTAGCAGCACTATCAACGGCGGGGGTGTTAGCAGCGTGCGGCGCTTCTAATGAAGAAGCAAGCAAAGACAGTAAGATGATTACGGTTGGTACTGAAGCGACATACCCACCATTTACGTATAAAGAAAAAGGCGAACTGACTGGTTATGACATCGATGTCATGAATGAAGTCGCTAAACGCGCCGGCTATAAAATCGACTATAAAGCAATGGACTTTAAAGGATTGATTCCAGCACTTGATTCAGAACGTATCGATGTCATCGCGAACCAAATGGGTATCACGGATGAGCGGAAAGAAAAGTATGCATTTTCTGATGCATATACGGTATCCGGATCAACAATCATCGTCAATGAAAAAACGGACGACATCAAAACACTTGATGATTTAAAAGGTAAAGTCGTTGGTTCGACACAAGGTTCGCTTTATGCAAAGACAGCAGAAGATGCTGGCGCAAAAGTGAAGTATTATAAAGGTGCAAACCAAGTTTTAAAAGATCTTGAAGCAGGACGTGTTGATGCTGCGATGAACGATCGCTTGTTCGTTTTGACTGAACTCAAAAAAGCCGGTTATAAAGTGAAAGCAGTCGGAGAAACATTTGATAAAAATGAGTCTGGTTTCATGATGGCAAAAGATAGCAAGTATGCAGAGGACTTCAATGAAGCACTTGCAGAAATGAAAAAAGACGGTACACTTGCAGACATCGGTAAGAAATACTTTGACGAGGATATCAGTCAGTGACGGAATTGTTCACGATCGTTCGCGATAATGCGAACGTCTACGGAGAGGCGATTGGCATTACACTTCTTGCAAGTGGACTTGCCATCGTCTTTGCGCTTTTCCTCGGGTTGATTCTTGCCGTCATGCGTGACAGCCGCTTCACCGTCTTTAGCGGTTTCGCTCGATTGTATGTCTCGTTCTTCCGCGGAACACCTTTACTGTTACAGATTTTGATTTTATATAATGGTCTTGTCGCATTACAACTGACGGGCTTTCAGGCACTCGCTTTTGGATTATCACTGCACTTTTCCGCTTATATTTCGGAATCGTTCCGGGCCGCCATCGCTTCTGTCGATCGCGGGCAATGGGAAGCAGCTGATTCGCTCGGAATCCCGCGTCGGAAAACGTTCAAGGACGTCATCCTTCCTCAAGCATTATCACGTGCCATTCCGCCACTGTCGAATTCTGTCATCGATATCATTAAATCGACGTCACTCGGTACGCTTGTCGCTGTCGAAGAGTTAACGTATGTCTCGGATCAAATTTCTGCTACGACCTATCTCGTCATGCCACTTCTGCTGTTCTCAGCAGCGATTTACTGGATCATGTCGACGCTCGTACAGATGGTTCAACACCGCTTAGAAGTTCGCTTTAGCATCCCGAATTAAATGAAACCAACTTGGAATGGTCAGCACATTCCAAGTATTTTTTTGTTCTTTTTAAGGTTTAACACTAGGCAACACGGGAATAATAAAGTATACTAATAAAAAATCAGAATTATCTGATAACTTTAAAAGGAGCGTGGCCAAGATGAAACAAGTAATTGAAGCTTTCCGTAGACAAGATGCAGAACAGCGGATTCCAGTGCTACGCCTCGAGATTGATTATGAGCTCAGCACACTCTTTGATGCTATCCAAGTCAGTGACCAAGCTGCCGTAGTTGCCAGTAAAGAACGTCTAGATAAATACCGCCAGGAGATGCTTCGCCTAGAAGCGTGACCCTATAGATACCCATCTCAAATCCCCCTTGAGATGGGCTTTTTGTGCAAAAAAAATAGCCCGAAGGCTATTTTTTTAATCGACGTCACGTCCGCGAGACGCTTTCAAAATTTCGAACCACTGTTCACGTGACAATGTCAAACGCGTCGCATTGACCGCGGATTCAATCCGTTTGATTTTCCCTGAACCGACAATCGGCATGATGCGTGCCGGATGTTTCAAGAGCCACGCATAGGCGACTTCATCAATATCTGTCGCTCCGATTTGTTGTCCGATTTCTTCAAGCTTATCTCGTAAGACGCGATATTCTTCTTCTTTGAATAACCGTCCACCGGCGAGCGGACTCCATGCCATGACCGGCATCTCGTTTTCATGGCAAAGATCCACCGATCCATCTTCGAAATGTTTCAGTTCAGCAACTGAGAGTTCCAATTGATTCGTCACGAGCATGAACGGTAGACGTGATTGAATTAAACTTTGTTGAGCTGGCGTATGATTCGATAAACCGAACGTCCGAACTTTACCGGACTCTTTTAATTCAACAAACGCTTCGGCAATTTCGTTCGGGTCCATCAATGGATCCGGTCGGTGAATCAATAACGTATCAATGTATTCGACACCAAGTTCCTTTAATGAACGTGTCGCATTTTCAATGATATGTTCTTTTGTTGTATCGTAAAATGAAAGGTTTTGATCGGAATAGTAGTTCCCTTTCATCTTGATCCCCGTTTTCGTCACAATCTCCATTCGTTCACGTAATTCTGGTTTTAAGGCCAACGCTTCTCCGAACAAACCTTCATTCGTATAATCCCCGTAAATGTCCGCATGATCAAACGTCGTGATCCCAAGCGCTAAACATTGCTCAATCAAAGCAAGACGTTCTTCTGCCGTCATGTTCCACTCATTTAATCGCCATAATCCATGAATCACACGCGAAAATGACAATTCTTCTGTTAGTTGAATTCGTTCCATTCCAATTCATCCTTTCGATCTCGTACTTTTTCTGTCCCATTTAACTCTACAGGAAGTTGGTAACGGTTGCACGGATTTCGCTTTTCACAAAAAGGCACGAGATACCTGTCCGGTACTCGTGCCTTGATAATCATTTAGTCAACGGTCTTACTGAATTTGTTCCACTTCTTGCATCACTTCATCTTCAATCAGTTGACGTTTACGTGTCGTATCCGCCGCATCCGGTGAAGTTACACTGAAGTAAAACTTGATTTTCGGTTCCGTTCCTGATGGGCGGAGGCAGAACCATGAACCATCCTCAAGCGTGAACTTCAGCACGTTCGATTTCGGAAGATTGATTGGCGATGGTTTGTGTTGAATCAAGTCGTGCGCCATGCTCGCATCGTAATCTTCGAACAAGACCACTTTCTCTCCCGCCACTTGTTTGGGTGGGTTTTCACGGAACGTGTTCATGATTCGTCCAATTTGTTCCACTCCGTCCTTTCCTTTTAACGTCAGTGAACGTAACGACTCTTCGAAGTAACCGAACTGTTCGTAAATGGCTTGTAATGCCTCATACAACGTCCGTCCTTCTTTCTTATGGTACGCTGCCATCTCTGCTGCGAGTAAGCACGCCTGGACAGCATCCTTGTCGCGACAAAAATCGCCGATCAAATAACCGTAACTTTCTTCATAACCGAACAGGTATTCATATTCACCTGACGCATTATATTGTTTAATTTTTTCACCGATGAATTTAAAGCCCGTTAATGTGTTTTCGACATGCAGATTGTAATGACGGGCAATTAACGCACCGAGTTCTGATGTTACGATTGTTTTCGCGACAAAGCCGTTCGCCGGTAATGTACCTTGGGCTGATTTTTGCGACAGGATGTAGTCGAGTAACAATGCACCCGTTTGGTTTCCTGTCAGTACCGTCCATTCCCCACTTGCATCGCGCGTCGCTACACCGACGCGGTCTGCATCAGGATCTGTCGCGAGCAGTACATCCGCGTCGACCCGATTCCCGTATTCGATGGCAAGTTCAAACGCAGCGTGTTCTTCCGGGTTCGGTGACGAAACCGTTGGGAACGCCCCGTCCGGTTTTGCTTGTTCTTCAACGACCGTCACGTTTTCAAAACCGTAGTTCTTTAGTCCGACAGTAACAGGAACAAGACCTGTTCCGTGAAGTGGCGTGAACACAATTTTTAATGAATCTTGCAACTCGTCTTGAATCGCCGGTAAAACACGAATCGTTTTTAATTTTTCTTGATACGCATCATCGATTTGTTCTCCGACACGAACGATAAGTCCATTTGCCCGAAGGACTTCTTCTGCTTCTAACACGATCGATAGTTCATCTTCAACTTGATCGACATACGATACGAGTTCATCCGCTTCTTTTGGCGGCAATTGTCCACCGTCATTACCGTATACTTTGTAACCATTGTACTCAGGCGGGTTGTGGCTTGCCGTAATGACGATCCCCCCTGCAGCGCGAAGCTCACGTACAGCAAACGATAATTCTGGTGTCGGACGTAGTCCATCGAATAAATATGCTTTAATGCCATTGCTTGCAAGCGTTTTTGCTGCTTCTAAAGCAAACTCAGGCGAAAAGTGACGCGAGTCATGTGCAATGACGATTCCTTGCGTGACAGCTTCTTCCCCTGCCGCTTTAATAAAGTCTGCAAACCCTTGAGATGCTTTACGGACTGTGTAAACGTTCATCCGGTTCGTACCGACACCGATTTCTCCACGCATACCGCCAGTACCAAACTCAAGTTCTTTATAAAAAGCGTCCTCTGCCGCTTTATCATCTGCTGATAACGCGACGAGCTCTTCTTTCAATTCAGGCTCTAATTTTTCAAACTGATTCCACTTTTGATAGGTCTCTTTCCATGACATATTCATTCCACTCCTTTAATTTATCGAAGTCACACTTGCGATGAAGCGTCACCTTTCATATGATTAATCTAGAAAGGTCGAGGTGATTCAAATGTTTCCAACCATTCAAATGGCGGACTTACAACAACTCGTCCACTCGGATCAAATCCGTTGGTTCGATTGCCGCTACGATTTACGTGATCCGAATTATGGTCGTCTAGCTTTTGAGGACCAACATGTGCCTGGTGCACTGTATCTAGATTTAGCAAATGATTTATCAGGACCCGTATCCTCTACGGGCGGGCGTCATCCTTTACCGTCGAAAGAAAAATGGATTCAAACGCTAGAAGCGCACGGCATTAAAAATGATGACTTCGTCGTCTTATATGATGATGGTTTTCCTTATGCAGCACGCGCATGGTGGCTTTTCAAATGGGCCGGTCATGAACGCGTCGTCGTACTCGAAGGCGGCCTCTCCTCTTACCTTGCGTTTGACTATCCGATGACACAAGATTTGGAATCCTTCGCGCCTTCTACATACGACGCTGAGTTCCAAGATGACATGCTCGTCGATTTTGAGACAGTCAAAGGACGTTCGACGGATACGCTACTCGTCGACTCTCGTTCCCCTGACAGATTCAAGGGTCAGAACGAAACGATTGATGCTGTAGCTGGTCACATTCCCGGTGCTGTCAATTGTTTCTTCGAAGAAGCGATTTCACCCGACGGAAGACTGAAAGATGCAGAAGATTTAAAGGAGCTTTATGCTCCGTTACTTGAAGAAGCATCTCCGATCCTCTATTGTGGTAGCGGTGTGACAGCTTGCGTCAACATACTCGCATTACACTCGCTCGGTAAAAATGATGTTCGGCTATACGCTGGTTCTTATAGCGACTGGATTAGTCAAACGAACGATATTTCATAATTTTTAAAAGCCTGATTAGATCAGGCTTTTTCTTATGATCAAACTTGAACCGGCTTGATGTTCCAAATCGCGTTCGCATATTCTTTAATCGTCCGGTCACTCGAGAAGACACCTGATTTTCCAATGTTCATAATAACCATCTGGTACCACTTCTCAGGGTTTTGATACGTCCGGTCGATTCGTTCTTGTGCCTGCTGATACGACTGGAAGTCTTTTAAAATCAAGTACTCATCGTTATACGTGATGAGCGAGTCATAAATCGCTTGAAACTCCCCAACCGGGAATAATGAACCATCAACTAAGCTATCGACGATTCTCCGTAACTCCGGTTGTGAACTGTATTGGTCGTATGCATTATAGCCACCGTACTTTTTATAGTTCATGACCTCTTGCGGTGTAAGTCCGAAAATAAAGATATTTGCATCCTCGACCTCGTCCCGAATCTCAATGTTCGCTCCGTCAAGTGTCCCGATTGTCAAGGCCCCGTTCATCATGAACTTCATGTTTCCTGTACCAGACGCTTCATAACTCGCCGTCGAGATCTGCTCACTGACATCACTCGCCGGGAAGATTTTTTCAGCAAGCGAAACACGATAGTTTTCTAAGAACACGACTTTCATGTAAGGGCTGACTTCCGCATCAGAATTAATCAATTTTGCGAGTGCATTGATGTAACGAATGACTTCTTTCGCATAATGATACCCCGGAGCTGCTTTTGCTCCAAAAATAAAGGTCCGTGGTGTCATCTTGAAGGATTTATCTTCTTTTAGACGGTAATACAACGAATGGATATGCAAAGCATTAAGTAACTGGCGTTTATAGGCATGGAGACGCTTGACTTGCACATCAAAAATCGAATATGGATCGACAGTAATGCCTGTCTCCGCTTCAATCAATCGAGCAAGTTCCTGTTTATTTTCAAGCTTAATTTGTTTGATATCCTGTTGGAGTTGACGATCTTCCGACCATTTCGTCAACTTTTGCAAGTCTGACGGATGATTGATCCAGCTATCTCCAATCGCTTCCGTCACACGGTTCGCGAGTTGCGGGTTCGATAACAAGAACCAGCGACGATGCGTAATCCCGTTCGTTTTATTGTTGAAACGAAGTGGGAACATCTCGTAAAACAGACGCATCTCCCGTTGTTTCAGGATTTCAGTATGAATCTGTGCGACGCCGTTCGTCGAATGTGTCCCGACAACTGCTAAGTTCGCCATGTTGATCCGTCCATCGGCGATGATGGCGATTTCTTGCATGTGTGAAGCAAGGTGTGGATAGTTATCAAGAACGTCCTGACAGAAGCGACGATTAATTTCCTCGATGATTTGATAAATCCGCGGTAATAAATTTCTAAATAAGTCGACCGGCCAGCGCTCGAGCGCTTCGGCGAGCAATGTATGGTTCGTAAACGACATGACACTCTTCGTGATGCGCCACGCTTCTTCCCACTCATAGCCTTCCTCATCAATTAGAATCCGCATCAGTTCTGGAATCGCGACGACTGGGTGTGTGTCGTTGATATGAATCGCGATTTGATTTCCGAGCTGTTTAAACGATGCATTTCGTTTTTTGTGAGACAAGAGAATACTCCGTAAGCCGGCGGCAACAAAGAAATATTGTTGCTTCAAACGTAGGACTTTCCCTTCGTACGTCGTATCGTCCGGATAAAGAAACTCTGAAATCGTTTGAATCGATTGTTTATGTGCAAGTAAATCTTTATAGTTCCCGCTGTGCTGGTGCAACAGTTCATCATCATCATATGGAGATTCTGCGCTCCAAAGACGCAAGTTATTGACGACACCATTTTGATAGCCGACGATTGGCATATCATACGGGACGGCCCGGACAATTTCAGCTGGTTCATGATGGACACGGTACCCGCCGTCTACTTCCTCGAGCCAGACGTGTCCACCGAACGGAATATCGACTGCCTTATCGGGACGACGTATCTCCCACATGTTTCCGTTTTTGAGCCAGTTATCCGGGAGTTCGACTTGATAGCCGTCGATGATTTTTTGTTTAAATAAACCATACTGGTATCGAATTCCGTTCCCGTGTCCAGGTAGACCGAGAGCTGCCAACGAGTCTAAGAAACATGCTGCTAATCGTCCGAGCCCTCCGTTACCAAGTCCTGGTTCCGGCTCTTCTTCCGTCAAGTCTGCTAGGTCGTAGCCAAGTTCCTCTAATCCCTCGCGAACTTCCTCGAGTACGTCTAAGCTCAGCAAGTTGTTGTACAGAAAACGTCCGAGCAAAAATTCGAGCGAGAAATAGTAGACTTGCTTACTCTTTTTATGGATATAGGTTTCCTTCGTGTGCATCCAATCTGATGTGACATATTCCCGGACCATGTAGGCGAGTGTTTGATACACATCATTCTCTGTTGCTTCACTCAGTGCTTTTCCGTGCATCGACACAAACCGCTCATTAAACCTCTTCTTGAACTTCTCTTTATCTTTAAACATGCCAAAACCTCATTTCTCTTAATCCCAATCAGTCAACAGATGGTGCGATGAGATGATAGAGTGCTAAATATTCATCGGCTGAGCGAATCCAGCTAAAATCTTCTTCCATTGCTGTCTCAATCAGATGCTTAAAGACTGGTTTATCTTGATAGACATCAATCGTTCGCTTGATCGCGTCAAGGAAGTCATGTGCATTATAATTCGAGAACGAGAAGCCATTTCCCTCTAATGTAAATTGATTGAATGGTGTCACCGTGTCTCGCAAACCACCTGTTTCACGGACGACAGGTAAAGAACCATACTTCATCGAAATCAATTGACTGAGTCCACACGGTTCAAAGCGTGACGGCATCAAGAACGCGTCGCTCCCTGCATAAATACGTTGAGCGAGTCCGACGTCAAAGCCGATGTATGAAGCCACTTTATCCGGACGAATTGTTGTCGCATGGTGGAACAAGCCCTCGTATTCCGCCTCACCTGACCCGAGAATGATAAACTGCGCGTCGAGTTCGAATAAATCAGGTAAAATGTGCGCAAGTAAATCAATTCCTTTTTGGTCGACAAGACGCGACACGAATCCGAAAAGTGGAACATCCGGATTGACCGGTAAACCCAATTCTTTTTGCAATGCTTCTTTATTTACTGCTTTTCCTTCTTCAGCCGTCTCAACATCATAATTCTCGACAAGATGCTCGTCTGTTTCCGGATTGAATTGACGGTAGTCAATTCCGTTTAAAATCCCACGAACATCGACTGCCCGGTGTTGCAAGATGGATTCTAGACTCTCACCATAGTACGGGTCCATGATTTCATCCCGATACGATGGGCTGACCGTCGTAATTTGATTGGCGTGAACAAGTCCCGCTTTCATATAGTTGACGAGACCGTTATGCGCAAGTCCATCCATCGTAAAGTGTTCATGACTGAGGCCAAGTAAATCGCCAAGAACTTCTTCCGGGAAAATACCTTGGTACTGCAAATTATGAATCGTAAAGACCGTTTTGATGTCTTGATAACGCTCAAGGTGTTGGTAATGAATTCGTAAGAAAGCTGGAATGACACCGGTCTGCCAATCATGACAATGAATGACATCTGGTACTTCCGCACGATCAAGGTGTTGAATCATCTCGAGCACCGCCCGGGAAAAGTATGCGAAACGCTCCGCATCGTCGTAATGACCATAAATAATCCCATCTCGATTAAAGTAATATTCATTATCGATGAAATAAAATGTGACACCATCCTGTTTCAGACGTAGGACGGCACCAAACTGTTGCCGCCAGCCGACGGGTACGATGAAATCGAATAAAAATTCCATTTCCGACTTGAACTGTTCTTTAATTTGACCATAGTTCGGTAAGACAACGGATACTTCCGCACCCTCTTCAGCAAGCGCTAAAGGGAGCGAGCCGACGACGTCAGCTAGCCCCCCCGTCTTGATGAAGGGTGTCGCTTCTGTGGCAGCAAACCATACCTTCATGATGACATCCCCTTTAAACGATTGTTTGTTTTTTGATGACGATCGGTTCTTCCGCCGTTCCACGAATCACTTGTCCACGTTTGACAGTGACTTCTTTATCGAGAATCGCGTATTCGACGACTGCACCTTCTTCGATGACCGATTTTTGCATGATGATTGAATTTTTAACACGAGCATGTTTCCCGACTTTCACACCCCGGAATAAGATGCTGTCTTTCGCTGTTCCTTCTAATTTACATCCATTCGCGACGAGCGAGTTCTTGATCGTCGAGCCTGGGAGATAACGTGTCGGTGGTTCATGCTTAATCTTCGTGTAGACATGTTGGAAATCATTGATTGCTCCCCACTGCTCGAGCAATAGCATGCTCTCACGGTAATACGAGCGTAGTGAGTGGATGACTTGTGATGTGCCCTGATACTCGTACCCATGAACATGCAGACGGTTCAACTGCGAGCGAATGATGCTTTGAAGCAAATCATATTCGCCACGACCGACTGCTTCGTCAACGAGACGGACGAACAGGTTTTTCGATAGGACGATTGTTTCCATATAGAATGTTTCGTCAGACGGTTCAAAACCGCGCGAACCAATCGCTGTCACTCGATTTTGATCACCAAAACGAATCGGACGGCAATATTTACATGGCAAGTCACGCTTCGTATAGACGACTGTGATGTCAGCATTCGATTCTTTATGTTCACGCAAGACATCGCGATAATCTACTGCCGATAACACATTCGAACCCGAAATCACGAGGTAGTTTTCTTTACTACGCAAGAAGAAGTCGCGGTGTAAATGGAAGTTTGATAAATCGCCCCGGAATTCATGGGCATCTTGTGATAATGCCGGTGGGAAGATATAGAGTCCCCCGTTCGAACGGTCAAGATCCCACTCTTTTCCCGACCCAAGGTGGTCCATCATCGCTCGGTACTTTTCAAGCGTAAAGACACCAATGTTGGCGATTTCATTTTGTACCATGTTCGTCAACGTGAAATCAATCAACCGATACCGTCCGGCGAACGGAACCGCGGCTAAATTTCGATGCTCCGTCAGTTCTTTAAAGAATCCTTCTTCTCCACTTAAATTAATGACACCCAATAGATCTGCTTTCATCGGTAGTTCCCCCTTATTGAATCGCTTCTTTTACGACTTCATTTTTCTTGATGACACTATTTGCCTCGATGACGAACACTTCGCCGCCCGGTGTACCGATTGTTGCGCCGTCTTCGACGACGACGCCGTCCGCTAAAATCGCACGATGAATCGTGACATCTTTTCCGATTTTGACATTCGGGAAAATGACCGAATCTTTCACGAGTGCACCTTCCGCGACATCAACGCCGTAGAAGAGAACGGAATGGTTGATTTCACCTTCAATGTGACAGCCTTCATTGATGATTGACGTTTCAATCGTCGCATTGTTTCCGATGTACTGTGGTTGTTGATTCGGGTTAACGGAATGTACTTTCCACGATGGTTCATACAAGTCGAACTCTGGTTCCGCTTCAAGTAAATCCATATTCGCTTCCCATAACGACTGGATTGTCCCAACATCTTTCCAATATCCTTTAAATTTGTACGCGCGAATATTTAAGTTTTCAAACAACATATTCGGAATAATGTTTTTCCCGAAGTCAAAGCTTGACTCGGCATCCCCGGCGTCTTGAATAAGGTGACGTTTTAAAATATCCCAGTTGAAGACGTATATGCCCATTGAGGCTAAGTTCGATTTTGGATTTTCAGGTTTTTCTTCAAACTCATTGATCCGTAAATCATCATCTGTGTTTAAGATTCCAAAACGTGGTGCTTCTTCCCACGGCACTTCACGGACTGAAATCGTTACATCTGCCCCACCTTGACGATGCTCTTCAATCATCTTCTCATAATCCATCTTATAGATATGGTCTCCAGATAGGACAAGGACATAGTTTGGATCGTATTGATTGATGTAACTCATGTTCCGATAAATCGCGTTGGCCGTTCCTTCATACCAGTTCTTTCCGTTTTGGGCTTGATATGGAGGCAAGATCGTTAATCCCCCGTTTCGACGGTCTAAGTCCCAGGCACTCCCGATTCCGAGATAACGGTTCAATTCTAGTGGTTCATATTGCGTTAAGACACCGACTGTATCGATTCCCGAGTTCGTACAGTTCGATAATGGGAAATCAATGATTCGATATTTCCCTCCGAACGCAACTGCTGGTTTTGCAGTGTGTTTCGTAAGTGCTCCTAGACGTTTTCCTTCTCCACCAGCAAGTAGCATTGCCACAACATTCTTTTTAGCCATTTCGTCCCCTCCAGTTTATGCTCTTTCTTTACAGTCAGACCATGATGTAGTTTCTATACAGATACTCTTATATACCCACCTTTTCTCTTTTTAATATAACATTCCTGCAAAATAGGTTTATTAAAATACGAAATTCAGAAAAAAATCTATTCCTTTGCTTAAAAGAGACCGATAATAAGAAGGAAATGTCTTTTGAGAGGAGTTTTCATGAGAATTACGACTGGCTACCTTTTATTAATTGGACTTACTATCGGTTTACTTTTGACGTTGTTTTCCGTTCGCGACCAACTCGAGACGTCCCGCAAACTTTTCCATTGGGCAGATGTACAGACGACCCGTCAACCATTGACGTCGTACAAACCGATCACTGTCACATACGGCAAAGAGAAGGTAAAGTTGTACGATGGACTTCGCCGTGATGATTTAACAGCAAATGCGTTACCTAAAAAGGTCGAACAAACCTTCATCGCTATCGAAGATCAACGTTTCTATCAGCATGGTGGTTATGATATTACAGGAATTCTTCGCGCATTCACTGAAAATCAATCGACTGACCAAAAAGGGCAAGGTGGCAGTACGATTACACAACAATTGGCTCGAATGACGTATCTTTCAAATGAAAAAACATATACTAGAAAAATAAAAGAACTTTTAATCGCCATTTCATTGGAGCAAAAATACTCCAAAAAAGAACTCTTAACGGCATATGTCAATCAAGCCTATTTCGCAAATAATATTTATGGAATCGAACTGGCATCATCGGCGTACCTCGGAAAAAAGGCGAACGATTTGACGTGGGCAGAAGTGAGTTATCTAGCGGCGATTCCAAACAACCCCACACTATACGATCCGTTACGTTCACCTCAAAATACAGAAAAACGTCAACAGCGGATTTTAAAAATTTTAGCAAATACAGACACGATACCAAAATCGATTAAAACAAAAGAAATTGCATTGTCCTTCAATAAGCCGGTCATCCCATTCCCTGACTATATTGATGCAAGTGTCAAGGAAGCAATCCGTCAAACGGCCGCCATCAAAAAATTAGATTATGAGGCCGCACAACAATATCTGCATCAACATGGCGCGACGATTGCGACTTATTTGGATTCAACGGAGCAAACACGGGCCAAACAATCCATCGTGGCACTACCTAAGGAAATCGAAGGTGCTTATGTTGGAATTGATGGACGAACGCATGGTGTGACAGCACTTGTCGGCCATAAAACTGACTTACCTGGTCAATTCAATCGGGCAACACAATCCTTTCGTCAACCGGGATCCACATTAAAGCCCTTACTCGTCTATGGACCATACCTCGAGAAAACAAAAGCCACGTTAAGTAGTCCTCTTGACGGTCGTCCTGTTTGCTTTGACGGCTATTGTCCTGAAAATAGCGGGAACCGGATTCTTGGTGAAGTCACACTTGCCGATGCCATTGCCTATTCCTATAACACGCCAGCCCTTCGTGCGTTTTCTGTCTCCTTCGCTGAAGGATTAAAAGCGATTCGTCCGTTTAAATTCAGCCAATGGTCGAAGCAAGACAATGCCTACACGAGTGCGTTAGGTGGATTAAAATATGGTGTTAGTCCTTACGAGTTAACGAATGCCTATACAACGTTTGTTAATGACGGCTTGTATAGTCCAGCATCCATGGTTCGAACCATCACCTTATCGAAAGGCGAAGGGACGCTGTATCGGCATACTGTTCAAAATAATCGCATTTGGTCGAGTCGGACAAACCAGGTGTTACGTAAAGGATTGACGAATGTCATGACATACGGAACAGGGCGTCTTGGTTATGATGCACGCCCCACTTATATCGGTGGAAAAACAGGGACGACGAATGATAATAAAGATATGTGGTTCGTCGGAATCAAAGATCAACACATAGGAGGGATTTGGTTAGGTGCAGACATCCCACGACCTTTCCCTGCCGAGGCCAACTCAACGCTTCAAGTAAGGACGTGGGCTAACATTCTACGCTGACGATCATTTCGGGAATAAAATCGCTTCGCCTAACGAATTGAACAAAGTCAATCCGACCCAGGCTAAGCCAGCCAGTAAGATGCCCCATGCAAGAAACAAAAAGACAATCAAGCCAATCGCTCCGGCCGCAGTCGTCATCTTGCTGATTTGAAAGGTATAAAAGAAAAAATAAATTAGGAATGAACTTGCTAATACGAGGCAGACGAGTGGGAACGATGTCATGAAAGCAAAGCTGATGCATCCACCTACGAGCAATAAAATGCTACCAGGTCGAAGCATACTGAGTGTCGTCCCAATCTGTTCCTTGATGAAGAAGGCAAACCCTAACTGATTGATTGTGTCTGAAATCAGTTTGAGCGTACTAAAAATCATAAAATAGACAATCAAAAAACCAAGCCAAACTAATAATTTAGTGTCACGTGCGCTCAAAATTTGTAACAATTCATTGTATACACCGACATCCTTTAGCCATGAGAGTGCTAACTCCGATGTCGCAATCGCAAGCGACGTACTGAACAACAGGATGCTAATCAACGGCGCATAACTTAACAGATAGACATTCGTCCGCATTTCCAATCTCCATTCATAGAAAATTCATATGTAGCACACAATTTCTCTTACAGGTATACTATAATAGATTATATCGGTTATTGAGACTGAAGGGGGAAGCAAAAATGGCATTTATTTTAATGATTGGTGTAAGTCTCGCTTTCTTGACAGCGATTTTCACTGCAGGCTACAACAAAAAACCTGAAGGTAACGAATAATAAAAAGGCGCTGATGCATCGAATAGGATGCGTCAGCGCTTTTTTGTGTTTAAAGTAGTCCAGCGTACCCTTGCTGCCGTAATGCTTCATACACGATAATTGCAGCCGTATTTGAGACATTTAGCGAACGAACTAAATTTGACTGCGGTAATCGAATACAACGATCTGTATTTTGGTCGATCACTTCAAGCGGTAAGCCTTTTGTTTCTCGACCGAATACAAAGAAGTAGTCTTCCTCGACATTCGATAAATCAATTTGACTTGGATACTGTTCCCCATACTTCGTGATGTAATAAAACTTCCCTTCCGGGTGCTTCTCCCATAATTCTTCGAGTGAATCATGATATCTTACATCAACAAACTCCCAATAATCGAGTCCGGCTCGTTTCAACTGCTTATCATCCGTTGAAAAACCTAATGGACGGATTAAATGAAGAACGGAATGTGTCGCAGCACACGTTCTTGAGATATTTCCTGTATTTTGAGGAATCTCTGGTTGATACATTACAACATGAATTGCCATTATCTTCTCTCTCCTATCTCATGCGCAAGTAGCGCTTGTTTATGATCGATTCCACTCGCAAACCCCGTCAACTTTCCGGATGCCCCGATGATTCGATGACAAGGATAAATCAGCGCGATCGGGTTTCGATTTAATGCCCCACCGACGGCTCGCGCTGCTTTTTCGGAACCCATCATTTTAGCTAATGTTCCATAACTCGCTGTTTCTCCGAATGGAATCCTTCGAAGATTCGTAAGAACACGCCGCTGAAAATCCGTCACGTCGAGGCGGCAACTAATGCGTTCTAGCGCATTTGGTAGACGATTTTCATAATCATCGAGAGCTTGTTTTAGATGCAGTGGAAGTGGCGCTTCGTACCGCTGTCCTTCTCGAACATATCGTTTAGCGCGCTCAGTATCAAGACCAAAATCTAAATAAACAACGACGTCGTCCTCCCAGGCAATCAGTAACTCTCCGAACGTGAACTTCACTTGTTTATACGGCATCGGGTTCCCTCCACTCCGACAAAAGACGCTCACCTTCCGTTTGGACATCCTGTGCGGAATCATTCATTAGTCGTTCTTCTACGTAACTTTTTTCATCGCCCCCCGCAATACGGCCAATCGCCCAGAGCGCGAGAGCCCGCATATCATCACGTGGATCTGTTTCTGCCATCAAGCGCAGAGCATCAAGCGCTGTCTTGTCTTGATAATGGACGAGTGCACAAATCGCATTTCGTTGAATCGGCTTCTTTCCACGCCATGCTCCTGAAAGCGAACCGAATTTCGCTTTGAATTCACGATTGCTGAGCGACAAGATTGGAATTAAGAGTGGTTTGACTTGTTCCGGGTCCGGCTGCAATTCAGCATGTTGCGTCGCATGTTTTTTTCGATTGTAAGGACAAACTTGCTGACATGTATCACAGCCGTATAAGCGATTACCTAATGCGTAACGGAAATCTTCCGGAATCAGCGTCTTCGTTTGGGTAATAAAGGAGATACAACGTTTCGCATCAATTACCCCCGGCTCGACTAATGCATCCGTCGGACAGGCATCGATGCACTTATTACACGTTCCGCAGAGTTCTTCAACCGCTTGATCAGGAGGTAAGTAAAGATCTGTAATCAATTCACCGAGATAAAGATAAGATCCATGTTCTTCGCTAATGATCGAACAATTCTTTCCGCTAAAACCAATTCCTGCCCGTTCTGCGACGGCGCGATCGACGAGTTCACCAGTATCCACCATCGAACGTGTCTTTGCTCCAGGCGATAACTCTTCGATTTTTTTCTCTAGTAGCTGGAGTCGTTGATTCAGCGCCTGATGATAATCAAGCCCCCAAGAAGAGCGACCAAAAATCCCACGCCGTTCCCCGGCTTTCCCACGTGGTGCATCCGTTAACTTACTCGGGTAAGCAACTGCAATCGCGATGATTGATACCGCGTCATCTAGCAACAGTTTCGGAGTTGTCCGTTTTTCGAGATCAGGTTCTTCAAAACCAGATGCATAATTTTTATCCTGCTGATCAATCAATCGTTGTTTCATCGTTAAAAATGGATCGGCCGTCGTCACCCGAAACACATCGATCCCAATCTCTAAAGCATATGCTTGAAGTGTTTCTTTAAGTTGTTCTCCGCGCATGACAGATCCCTCCTTTCATCGTTCTATCCTAAACAAAAAGAGCAATGTGTCAGATGAAAACGACACGTTGCTCTTTTAAATAAGCGGGTGAAGGGAATCGAACCCTCATCATCAGCTTGGAAGGCTGAGGTTTTACCACTAAACTACACCCGCATGGGTTAAAACTAAGATTGTGAAAAGGTAAAGCGGGTGAAGGGAATCGAACCCTCATCATCAGCTTGGAAGGCTGAGGTTTTACCACTAAACTACACCCGCAAGATACCGGTGGTCGGAATCGAACCGACACTCCAAAGGAACACGATTTTGAGTCGTGCGCGTCTACCAGTTCCGCCACACCGGCACAATCTCTTGCAAAACTATTGAATTGAAAAGAATTGGAGGCGCCAGTCAGAATCGAACTGACGATAGAGGAGTTGCAGTCCTCTGCCTTACCACTTGGCTATGGCGCCACTCGTTGGAGCGGAAGACGGGATTCGAACCCGCGACCCCGACCTTGGCAAGGTCGTATTCTACCACTGAACTACTTCCGCTTAAAAAGCTGGGCTGGAAGGGATCGAACCTTCGCGTGCTGGAATCAAAATCCAGTGCCTTACCACTTGGCTACAGCCCAATAATAAGAGGGCGACTGATGGGAATTGAACCCACGAATGCCGGAATCACAATCCGGTGCGTTAACCACTTCGCCACAATCGCCATAATAAACAGGGGCAGCAGGAATCGAACCCGCGCTGACGGTTTTGGAGACCGTAGTTCTACCGCTAAACTATGCCCCTATGGTGGTGGGGGGGGGCGGATTCGAACCGCCGAACCCGAGGGAGCGGATTTACAGTCCGCCGCGTTTAGCCACTTCGCTACCCCCCCACAAATGGGAAATCAACTTCATTCTTCTATAAAAGGTGGCTTTGGACGGAATCGAACCGCCGACACGAGGATTTTCAGTCCTCTGCTCTACCGACTGAGCTACAAAGCCTTAACAATGGCGGTCCTGACGGGATTCGAACCCGCGATCTCCTGCGTGACAGGCAGGCATGTTAACCGCTACACCACAGGACCGTATGTATTGCGGGGGCCGGATTTGAACCGACGACCTTTGGGTTATGAGCCCAACGAGCTACCAGACTGCTCCACCCCGCGATGATAAAAATGGTGACCCGTACGGGAATCGAACCCGTGTTACCGCCGTGAAAGGGCGGTGTCTTAACCGCTTGACCAACGGGCCATCGTAGTAAAATTGAAACGTTACATATAATTATGGCGGAGAGCAAGGGATTCGAACCCTTGAGACGCTTATGACGCCTACACGATTTCCAATCGTGCTCCTTCGGCCACTCGGACAGCTCTCCAGTGAACGTGGTGAAGAAGTTATTAATGGCTCCGCAAGTAGGATTTGAACCTACGACCTACCGGTTAACAGCCGGTTGCTCTACCACTGAGCTATTGCGGAACGATCGCCTGGCAGCGTCCTATCCTCACAGGGGGAAGCCCCCAACTACTTTCGGCGTTCAAGTGCTTAACTTCCGTGTTCGGCATGGGAACGGGTGTGACCACTTGGCTATCGCCACCAGACATCTATTATCTTAACATTATGTTTCCATAACGTCAAGCACTTTTTTTTGAAAGGCTCGCGCCCTCAAAACTGAAGTCATCAACAATCATCTGCTAGAACAAGGCCTCGACCGATTAGTATCACTCAGCTCCGCATGTCACC